>JACQVM010000041.1 GCA_016209785.1 Candidatus Melainabacteria bacterium
AACCGGAACAGCGCTTGTTGTAATACGTGAAGGGCAATTGGTTCGTGAAATTCCACCACCGGCAGGACGGCGCCGGAGAAAGAAACGCAAAGAAGTGTGATTGCCTATAATTAGGAATAATGTAGGCAGCCATAATTTAACTGCAATCTAAAGTTATTGATAGTAATTGTATGAGCAATTTGTCAGCAAAGATTCTAGTATGGACAACTGTTCTTGGCTTTGTTTTTAGTACCCCCTACGCTTTAGCTGCTAGGTTTATTGATCTTAGTGGCAACTGGGCAGAGAAATATGTCAACACCTTGTCAGATCGAGGGATTATTCCCCCAGAGACTGACGGCAAGTTTAAACCAAACGATCCAGTGACCAGAGCTCAATTGGCTAGCTGGCTAGTTAAGGTACTAGGGCTAGAAAATCAACCAGTTCCAGGGACACCCAGCTTTCCAGATGTAAAAAAAACAGACTGGTTTTACGCGCCTGTAGAGATTATCAGACAAAACAATTACATATCTGGATATGCTGATGGTTTTCGCCCTCATCAATTTATTCAGAAGGCTGAAGTCATCCAAATTGTAGTACGTACTTTAGGAGGACCTTCCCCTGATGAGAGCGTTGTTTCAGAGGAGCTGGCAAGATATAAAGATGGTGGCAAAGTGCCAGACTGGGCTCGTGCTTCTGTAGCTCAAGCATCAAGGGCAAAAATTCTAGTCAATTATCCTGATCCTTTGCTAGTTAATTCTTCGCAATTGGCTACACGTGCAGATGCTGCTGCCTTGCTCAACACATTGCAAGAATACTTTATGCGACAAAGCATTGCCGAAAAGGTAAGCGAGGCATCATCTGGTGTATCAACTAATGCCACTTCCCCAGGTGCACCAGTGGCGACTGAATTACCTAATTATGGTTCGACGGTGATACCTGAGAGTTTCGGACAATCACCTCAATCTGAGACGCCATCGACAAGTTATGCTCAACAACAACCTGTTTATCAGGGGCAGGTAGAAAGACAATTAGCAGCTCCAGGGGCTTATTTGCAAGGCAATGTAACCGTATTAGATGCTGGAACTCATTTCAGGGCAGTTCTTAACAACACCTTAAACTCTAGCTACAATCAGGTTGGCGAAGAGTTTTTGGCAACTATAATTGAGCCAGTCACACTAGGAGGCGTGGAGGTCATACCTGTTGGCAGCAAGCTTGTAGGTCAAATTACCCATGTTGTGTCTGCTAAAAACTTTCATTTCAGCACCAATGGTTCTATTGACGTTAAGTTTATAGCTGTTCAAACCCCGGACGGTAGAAAGTTTCCTCTTGTAGCTAGGGTGGATGTTAAGCAAATGAGAGCAGCCGGCGGGGTAAATTCTGGGCCAGTAGGGACTACTGTAAAGAAAACAAGCCAAGGTGCGGTTAAAGGTGCAAAATGGGGTGGCATAGCTGGTGGCATTTATGGTGCTACAACAGGAAGCGCCAGAAAAACCTTACAGTCAGCCGGAGTTGGTGCTATAGCAGGCTCAATAGTAGGGGCTGGTGCTGGACTTGTGGGTGCAGGGGTGCAGAAAGGACAAGACGTAAATGTTCCTGCAGGAACCTCAATACCAGTTCAGTTAGATGAGCCACTGCAATTAACTGGCGCGTCAGCACCTACCCAGTCAACTGGTGGCGGGTTTGCACCATTTGCTCCAGTTAATCAGCCACCATACGGTTTTGTGCCTGCTGCCCAGCCACTGTATGGACAGCCAGTACAGCCACCACAAGGATATCCTCACTAAAGCTTTGTGTTCTTCATGGCCAATGCAATTCCATAAATGATGCTCCAAGGATGTGGCGGACAGCCAGGAATGTATACATCAACCGGCAGGGTAGGCTCAAGCCCGTTTGTGTCTGCATAGCCTTCCTTGTGTACCCCACCTGAAATGGAGCAAGTTCCAACTGCTATCACAAGACGTGGCTCAGACATAGCTTCCCAGCACCGTTTGAGGGCTTCTTGCATTCCTTTACCTACTGGACCAGTTACCAAGAGCGCGTCGGCGGCCCGTGGTGATGCCACTATCTGTACACCAAAGCGTTCCATATCAAATATTGGGTTGCCAGAAGCCCCTATCTCAAGGTCGCAGGCACTGCATCCGGTGGATACTACACGTACCGCTAGAGATTTGTGAAAGATATATTGTCTGTCTTGGTTGCTAAGTATTGGTCTTTCATCCCTTAGCTTTGTAGTTGAAAGCACAAGGTCTTGGCGTTTTGTTGTAGCTGTTTGTGTGGACAAGTCTTTGACAATGGTGCCTGTGGGGCAAGTTTCTATGCAAAGACTGCAGCCAATACATGCACCACGATCGAGCGTTACGGAGGAGCCTTCAGCCTGGCATAAGACCTGTATGGCTTTGGTAGGACAGATATTTGCACAAGCACTGCAATCGGTGCCCATACAGGATGTGCTAGTAAGTGTTGGCAAGCCAAGGCAGTCATCATCGAGTGGTGGACAAAAGCCCTGGGCTGTAGCTGTGCCTTGACTAATTAAATAAGAAAGGAGCTTGAACATTGTTTCCTCAGAGATCGTGCCCACTGTAAGAGAGGCTAAAACTTTTGTTGCAGATAGGAAAGTCAGCTAGGAGATTGCCTCGCACGGCAATTGAAAGCCCTGTCCAATTGTTGAAGCTAGGATCTTTAATGGCATAACGGCTTATTGCTTTGTCGGCTCCAGTAAAAACCAAATGAATGAGCTCTCCCCTAAAGGCTTCTACAATACCGACACCAATGGAGTTGGCAGGTAGTTTATCTGGCACACAGGACAAGACAGATCCGGCCGGGATTTCCTCTAGTAGTGTCTCGATTAGAGCTAAACTGTTAAAAAGTTCGGTAATTCGAACTTTTATGCGGGCTGATACATCACCTTTAGTTTCAACAGCTACGGGTGGTGCATGAGTTGGGAATATGCCTTGAGGGAAATGTTGTCTGGTATCATACGCAATACCGCTGGCACGTCCTGCAATCCCCACCAGTCCGAAGTCTCGGGCCAGCGACGGTGATACTCGCCCTATGGTCTCCATGCGTTCCTGGGCGCTAGAGTTTTCAACAAACAATGTAATCACTGGTTCTAAGGAGACTTTTAATTTATGTGTTTCGTGGCGTATAGTACTGAGTTGCTTGTCAGGGTCCTTATGTACGCCACCTGGCAAAATAAATCCCCTTTGGAAGCGTGTTCCGGTGAGCAGATCTGCCAGTCGTAAAGCACTGCCACGCAGGCGAGCTAAGGTTGATGCCATGCCCAAGTACCCAATATCCACTGCCATGCCTCCAAGGTCAGCGATGTGCATAGCAATGCGCTCTAGTTCTAGCGATAGTGACCTTAGATACTGTGCTTTTGGTGGAGCCTGGATCTGCACGAGTGACTCCATGGCTTGAGCATGGGCTAGTGCATTAGCTGCAGCCGTATCGCTGGATGCGGCTTCAGCTAGGAAGCGGGCTTTCTGCCAAGGAATCTTAGACAGTTGTTTTTCAATACCGCGATGCAAATAGCCAAGACGAATCTCTAGATTTAAGATTTCTTCTCCTAGGCAACTTAGTCGAAAGTGACCTGGCTCAATAATTCCTGCATGGATAGGACCAACAGGGACTTCGTACACACCTTCTCCCTCAACTTTTAAGAACTCGTATTTTCTTTGGGTAGCCGACACAATCTCGGGAAGTCTTGCAATTGTCCGTAAGGGGTGAAAATGAGGATCGTAGACTTCGTGGAGCAGGAGCTGCTTAAGGCGTGGATGACCATTAGGGTAAAGACCAAAAAGATCCCACACTGCTCGTTCATACCAGTGGCACTGCGGTATTAAGGGAGTAAGTGATGGATATTCATCGCCACTTAGTGGACTCTCCCACAATTGGGCTGAACCTTGTTGGGGATCTAGGACAAGGGTAATAAGCTGAGAGCCGTCAATTGACGTAATAAGGCCTAAACGCTGGTGTTTGTCGGCAAGCCAGGACGAGAGACTTGTGAGCCGTTTGTTTAATGGTATTTCTAGGTGCTTAACTTTCATTGGACTGCTTTAAACACCTCATAGCCGGTTGTAAACCCAAGAACCAGTGAGCAGGCTACAAGGCAGGCAGGTAAAAGGCTTGTGAGTATTGGTTGAAAGTAAGCATAAGATGGCTTAGGATTACCAAAAAGCACTTTGACAAGATGATTGCTTACAGCAACAAAGCTCAACGTTAACCCTAAGATAAGGGTAATGACTACTGCCCAGTTGGCAGCATCTGCGGCGCTTGTTAGGATAAGCCATTCGCTGAGGAAGGCTCCAAATGGTGGTGCACCTGTTACTGCAAAAGCTGAAAGTGCTAAGAGCAGTCCCCAGACTGGTGCGAACTTAATGACACCTCTAATTTCGCCTAAACTTTTGCTTCCAGTAGACTGCACAATGTTGCCTGACAACAAGAATAAAGAGACTTTGGCAATACTATGATTAAGAGCCTGAAGAAAAAACAGAGCTCCAGAGCCTAGCCCAATAGCAACCAACATTATTCCTACATTTTCAATTGAGGAGTATGCCCATAATCGTTTAAAGCCGTGCTGCCTAACTAGGAAGATAGAGGCTGCTAAGACAGTGATTGTTCCTAGCCAGACAATAAGATCATGGCTGATTAAGTTGTGACGAGTAGACACCATGATCTCATTTACCCGCCAGATTCCAAAAAGTGCACAATTTAGCAGAGATCCAGACAAAAGAGCTGATGCTGGTGCAGGTGCTTCGGCATGAGCATCAGGCAACCAACTATGAAGGGGGAAAAGACCAGCTTTTGTGCCATAACCCAGCAGGCAGAAAATAAAACCAAGACGCATAAGAGAGTATTGAAGCTGGGAGCCGTTATGTATCAGCTCAGAAATGACCAGGCTACCACCGGCAATTGCACCATGCTGACTGGAGGCAAAGATAAACACTGTGCCTAGTAAGGCAAAAGCTATACCAACGCTACATATGATTAAATATTTCCAGGTTGCCTCAAGGGCATGTCTTGTTCGACCGAAATAAACTAGTGGTGCTGATGTAAGCGTGGTTGCTTCTATGGCAATCCACAAATAGCCTAGGTTGTCGCAGAAAAACACCCAGCACATTGCCAGAAGAAAGAGATTGCTGCAGGCGTAAAAAATGGCAACGTGGCGAGGTGCAGGAGCAGCAGTGCGGCTTTCCTCTTTATCAAAGAAAAACTTTGCATGTGTGAGCGCTGAGGCGGCGACAAAGATTGTAAGCAACAAAAATAAGGCACCAAGATGACTGAGTGCCAGTCCTTGACTAATTCTTATTTCTGGGATTGTTTCTGTTATGACTGGCCAGCAAAGCCAGGCAATCAGGCAAAAGTGTATCCATAACGCCGACGGTACAACGCTCTTGATGAGCGTGAGTTTGCAGGGACTAATGCTTAGGAGTGCCAGTAACAAGGGTATTGCAGATGTTAATGCCAGAGTTTCCAAATGTTAATCCTTAAGACCTGTCAGTTGTGTAACATCTATATGCTCAAAGCTGCTCTTAATCCTAAAGAGCAATAGCCCAGCAATCATCACAGCTACAAGCACATCAAGCAAAATACCCATTTCCACAATTAAGGGCATGCCGCTTGTTTGAGTTAGAGCAAACAGATAGATGCCATTTTCAATCGTTAGAAATCCAAGAATCTGACTTAAGGCAACCCGCCTTGTTAGCATGAGCAGTATTCCAGTTAAAAGTAGTGACAATGCAGCAGTTGCTTCCAAGCTGATCTTGGCGGTGCCCTGCGGTACAGGCAGCCCGGAAGTAAGAAGACTGCTTGCCCCCATCAGGACAATACCAAAATGCATGGCAAGTGGTGCAGGAAGTATGGTGCCAGGATCGCTTCTGACTTGTATTGCTTTTACAATCCAGAGAAATGCCCGAGGTATTCCAATAGCTTTTATGCTTGCTACTGCTAAAGCAATCAAGAACAAATTGGATTCTTGATGCTGAATGCCTATTACTATGGTAAGCCCTGCTACCAGCAACGTTTGTACAGAGTAAAGTACAAGATTCATCGACAACTGTCGTGAGCCTACCATTAAAATGGCAGTAACTGCCGCAGTAATTGCTATCATTCCTGCCAGTGTTATGCTCATTTCAGGCTACCTTGTGCAATAGCAACAAATGCTGCTAGAAGACTCATGGTTAAGCCATAGGCAATAAAATTAGGTGCTGTCCGCCAAGGCAATTTCACAGCTGTTGCTTCCACAAGTGCAGTGGCAAATCCTACAAGGAAAAGGAAAACAACACTTAGTAAGGACTGCTGTAGTACATTTGGGTGCCAGATACAACAAAGAGCATGCAAAAAACATTGTGCACAAAGTCCAAACAAAACAGCCATTCTTAATGCGTAGCTAAGTTCTGTCAGCGCTAAGTTTTTCCCGGAATTTTCTATAATCATTGCTTCATGCACCATGGTTAACTCTAAGTGTGTAGTTGGATCGTCAATGGGCATGCGGGAGAGTTCACATAGGCTAGAAATAAACAAGCCAGCCCCTGCAAGGAGCCAAAGAGGCAAGCTAGCCAATGATATCTCTGGTAAGAAGGCAAAAATCTTACTTAAGCTGGTGCTGTGCTGAGATAAGGCAAGAGCAATGAGCGATAGCACCATGGCTGGTTCGACAAGCAGTGACAAAGTAGCTTCTCTAGCCGATGAGAATGTTCCAAATGGAGAGGCTGTATCGAGTGAGGAAAGAATTGTAAAAAAACGGACAAGTGCTAACAAGTAAATTACTAAGAAAAGATCATCGCCGGGTATGGCTGGTTGGTATGAAAGCCATGGTGCCAGGAAGGCAACCAACAACACGGAGGCAAGGTTAATTACTGAAGTGGTGCGAAAAAGCCATGAGGAGGTCTCACTAATGGTTTCTGTTTTATTCATCAACTTGAAGAAATTAAGAAAAGGTTGTGTAATGGGTGCACCAATCCTGTTTTGTAGGCGAGCTTTAAGCTTGCGGATGACGCCCAACAAAAGCAGTGGCAACACAAGAAGACTAAGCCAAAAAGATACCCATTGCAGTATTATGCTCATAACTTGGTTCCTATAAACATGAGCACCACAAGAGTAGCTAGCATATATAAGAGATAAAAATGTATGCTTCCAGTTTGAATCTTGGTGAACCGTCTTGCCACCCAGTCGATGAGCCAGATAATAGGCCCATACACTCTTGATTCTAAAAAAGACGTTGCCTTTTCTTCTACTTTTACCTTGTCAGGGAAATGACGCCTGTCAGCCCCAGCAATTTGGAGTGCTGTTTCATATTGAAGTACAGGAGCAAATATCTGCTCTATTGGTTGTGCAAAGCTTGCTGCTGTTACTTGCGAACGTGCTGGCAGCTCACCATAGCCGCATTCCCAGGTGATAGTGGCTCTGGTGGGTTGCCGATGTAAGATAAAAAAATAAAACAATGCAACCGATAAAGCTAAGATGACAGCAAAGGCCCATTGTGGAAGTATATAAACTGTTGCAAGATTTACTTGAGAGCTCATCACACGATTGCACAGTGGCTCCAGGACTTGAAGTACTTGAGCCACTGCTAAGCCAAGGACACAACAACAGGCAGCAAGCAGGACTTGACCAGCAATCATTCCTCTTGAGGCTTCAGGGGCCTTGGCAGATGCATGGGTTCTAGCTCTACCTAAAAAAGTAACCCCATAAGCCTTGGTAAAGCATGCCACTGCTAGTCCACCAACCAGCGCTAGGATACCTATACAAGCCATCGCAGTGGCTCTGGCAATAAGTGGTGTTGTGCTATCAGAAGCAGTAAACAGCCCTTGATATAGAAGCCATTTGCTAGCAAAGCCATTAAGTGGTGGCAAGGAGCAAATTGCAGCACTACCTATAAGAAAACAAGCTGCTGTCCAGGGCATTTTACCGACAAGGCCACCTAGGTGACCAAGATCTCTTGTTCCAACCTGGCAGTCAACGGCGCCAGCTCCTAAAAACAAAAGTGATTTAAACAGACCATGATTGACACTGTGAAAAATGGCGGCAGCTAAGCCAACGGCAACCAAGCCAGGCAGATGGGTGTGCATGCCATAAAGGCACAAGCCTATGCCCATAACAATCAGCCCTATGTTTTCAATGCTGTGATATGCTAAAAGGCGCTTGAGATCATGTTGGATAAGTGCAAACAATACTCCCCAAAAGGTAGAAACTGTTCCTAAAAAGCAAACCACGTATGCAAGAGTTTCAAAATCAGTGCCACCAAAGACAATGAGCCTTATCAACGCGTAAATTGCTACCTTAATCATTACCCCACTCATGAGTGCTGAGACTGGTGACGGTGCTGCAGGATGAGCATAAGGAAGCCAAAGATGAAATGGCCAGACACCAGCTTTAATAGCAAGCCCAAAGAATACCAGGCAAGCAGGTCCAGCAAAGGCAGGAGTCGACATGGTCCAGGCAGAAAAGTCCCAGCTTGCAGTAAGACTGTAGAGCCAAAGAAAAGCCCCTGCTAGAGCTGAGGTAGCAATGCGAGTGGCACCAAGATAAATAAGAGCAGCTCGTGGTGCTTGTTTGTTGCTTGGATCGCAAGCTACCAAGGCAGCTGAGCTCAGTGACATCAGTTCCCAGAAAACAAGAAAGGTAAGAGCATTGGCGCTAAGCACCACCTGGGCCATAGAAATCATGAACAAAAACAAGCATGTCCAGTAC
>JACQVM010000042.1 GCA_016209785.1 Candidatus Melainabacteria bacterium
CAACAGGATCCAGAAGCTGGCTCATAAACTCTACGGCCTTGTCTATGTTGGTCAATGTCACTGTGTCCTTAAGCTCCTCAGGCAAAGGCAATGATACAGATGACTTCAGGACATCGGTATTGGCTTTGATATCACCTTGTCCCATATTGCTTACTCCCACTTTAAAGCCCCTTTGGCCCATGCATAGGCCAGCCCCACCACAAGGATAAGCAAAAAGACAGTCATTTCAATTGGTCCAAGCCATGGACACGCAAATAGCTCCTTGATATAACCTGTTGTTAATGCCCAAGGTATTATGAACACAATTTCAATATCAAACACAATAAACAAAAGGGCATACAGGTAATAACGGATATCAAATTGAATGTGCGCTTCTTGCAGTGGCTGCATACCGCACTCATAAGGTTGATTCTTTATTGGATTGGGGGTATGGAAACCAAATACTGTTTGTAGCAGCCAGGCAAGCCCAATCATCCCCACAGCTGGCAGTGCAAAGCCTACAAGCACAAACAAAACTATCTGAGCAACTTGAAGCTGATACATAAACTTTGAGCAACCTTTTCGACACTTGGCTTGCTGGCGGGCATGCCATCTGAGCTTCCATAAAGCATATCAGGACCTGTCGCTGGCAAATCCATCTTAAATTATAGCTACCGTTGAACAACCCCGACGTTAACGCCTGGGTCTCCTCGCATGAGCCAGAGGAACTTTTGGAGAATTCTTGAAACAATGGTTAACAAACTGACTACCTGTCCCCGTTTTCTGCAACACATCGATAGAGTAAGAGTTTAGGACAAATTTGGTTTTCATAAAGAAGAGTCAATGAGCATGAATGCAACCCCAATACCAACCAAGCGACTCAAACAGCTTGATGAACTTTTAGCCAAGCTAGGCATACCTTGCGGCAAGATGGGCTTGTTGAACGAGGCACTTACTCACAGCTCACATGCTGCAGAGAACCCAGGACTGGCAGACAACGAGCGCCTGGAGTTTTTCGGCGATGCGGTACTCAAGTTCGTTATTTCTGAATATCTTTTAGAGCGCTTTCCTTCTTATGATGAAGGCCGCCTAACAGAAATTAGATCCGTCCTTGTTAGCTCAAATACCTTAGCAACGTTGGCTAATCAGTTTGACCTGGGCAAGTACACCCTTGTGGGTAGACGAGTTTCTATGCGTCCTTCCATTTTAGCCTGCACAATGGAAGCTATCCTTGGCGCAATTTATCTTGATTCTGGTCTTACTTATGTGCAAAACCTAATTGTTCGACTGCTTGGTTCACAGACAACCGACGTCGATCGTGACGCAGTTAAGGACAATTACAAAGCCCAACTACAGGAACTAACCCAAGCACAAGCACAGGGCGTACCTCAGTACGCTGTGGTAACGGTCGATGGACCAGCTCATGAGCCGGTGTTTAACGTTACAGTATCTGTAGCTAATGTCGTGTTAGGCGCAGGCTCTGGTTCTTCCAAGAAAGCTGCTGAACAAGCTGCTGCTAGACAGGCTCTAGCTAAACTAGAGACAACCAACACGTCATCAGCAGGGGCTCCAATAATACATTAGGGATTTAAGTTGTCTTAACTCTCAAGCCTAATGAAGCAGTGCTGGCCCACCCTGTACCGGCTCTGCATTGAAATCGAGTTGCTGTATGCGCGTCTGACCAGGCGACAGAGAGCTTGTTGTGTCGGCACCAACTGGCTCACTTTGAGCTGCCGTCGGGACTTTATCCACCCTAACTGCAAGCCGCTTTAGTCCAGAAGCATCAGCTAACCCTTCAGCTTTAGTCTGCAGAGCTAAAGCTTCCTTGTCAGCCTTGGCAGCCTTAAAATCTGCATCAGCCGCTTTGAGTAGTGCTTTAGCAGCAACTAATTGCTTACGAGCTGTTTCTAGTTCAACCTTGGCCTGACGGACTCGTTCGTCTGCTTTCACCAGCGCTGGAGTTGAGCCCGCTATAGGCGCTACCTCAGAGATTCTCTTAAGCGGTTCGGCAGCACCGCATGCGACACTAGTCTGGACCAAAAGAACTCCCATAAGAATGCCAATTCTTCCTAAATTATATGACTTCATTCTTGCCTCGGTTGTTGCGTTGTTATCTTGCAGCACCTAGACCAGCCGACAGACACATCTGTTTAGCCAGTCAATGCTTGACTTTTTTGAAACAAGCAAATGGGCCCGACAAGCCCAAAAGCTGCCATCAGCAAATTATAAACAGACAAGTGGCTCATAAATCGATTATGAAAGCTCTCCTAGGTTTAGCTAATTGTCGGATTGCTAAAGCATATGTATCGTCTATGCCGACTTGTCTTTGCAGTCCTGTCCGTCTGGGCTACCCACTCTGCCAAGCTCAACACCCACCTTTGTGTCCGGGCGGACCTTAGAGGAAGCAAAAGAAAAGCTTTTGATTGAGGTTATTGTTGTATATTGTTAGTTTCATCAACCTATGGTTAAACTAAGCCATAGGTTGTTAGGGTGTACGTGTTTAAAGCACACCCTGGCAATAGGCAACATGGACTTGGCGATGAGCTAGTTTAGGTAGCTTTTATTTCAGCCTAGGTTCTTGTAGTCCTCGTGGGCGCTAAATGGTGAATTGTCCAATTCCAGTGTTACTGCTGGGTATAAGGGGATAAGACAGCTCAATGTCACAAACTCTAGTGGTCAAAGGAGAACTTGCTTCAGTGTCTGAACAAAAAATTGAGGAAAATTCCAAATCAGAATTTGAACGTCTACTCAGCGAAACCTTCGCATACAAGTTTGAGCAGGGCGATATCATCACCGGTAATGTGGTGCGCGTAGAGCGTGACGGGGTCCTCGTTGATGTTGGCGGCAAGTCGGAAGGATTTGTTCCTTTCAAGGAAATTTCCAACATTCCCATTGAGTCTGTAGACAACGTGCTTAGAGTAGGTGACCGCCTAGAGTTTTATATTTTGCGGGAAGAAAACGAGAATGGGCAGCTAACGCTGTCACTCAAACGGGTTGCCCAAGCTCGTGGCTGGACACAGCTTGAAGAACAAAAGAAACATGACGAGACAATCCGGGCCCGGATTTCTGCCGTAGTCAAGGGTGGGGTAGTGGTGGATGTATATGGATTACGTGGTTTTGTGCCAGCAAGCCAGCTCCGTGTCAAAGGAACCACCCCAGAAGAGCTTATCGGCATGGAAATTCCTATGAAAATCCTAGAGACCGACACTAAGCGCAACAAACTTATTTTAAGTCAGCGTCTGGCAGTACAAGAGGAAAAGGCAGCTCAGCGAGAGAAGATTCTGGACACCTTGGAAGCTGGGCAGGTAGTAACTGGGGAGGTAGTCCGTATTGCTGATTTTGGGGCCTTTATAGATTTAGGGGGCCTTGATGGACTGCTGCCCATTTCAGAAATTTCCTGGGAGCGGGTTTCTCATCCATCTGATGTACTTAAGGTTGGACAAATGGTTACAACCAAGGTCCTTAAGATTGACAAGGACAAAGGACACATTAGCCTCAGCCTTAAACAAATGCAGCCTGATCCTTGGAAAGAAATTGAGGACAAATTCCAGGATGGACAAGTGGTTAACGGTAAAGTACGCAAAATACAAAGTTTCGGTGCCTTTGTCCAAATTTATCCTGGGGTAGATGCACTCTTGCCTACAGTTGAAATGTCCGAACAGCCAAACATCAAACCAGAGGAAATAGTACAAGTTGGACAAGAAATTAAGGCAATTATCAAGAAGTTTTCTCCTAAGGAGCACAAAATTAGCCTGAGCCTTAAGGGAATGGATGTCAGCGATTTAATCGGAGCTTGATCAATATTAGAGCCCTCGGTCGGCATTTAGCTCTAAGCCCTCCGTTGCCACCTTCAGCGGCTCCTCCGGGCGTAAAGACGCTTCGACCGGCTAAGCACAGCTCTCGCTGTACGTCGCTACTGAAATACTGGGGGCACTTTCTGTTGCATGATGCATAAAAGCAGTGCCTCAACCAGGCGTGGTTCCCACTGTTTACCAGCGCCTTTTGTTAGTGCTTCCTGGGCAGAGCTAGCACTCATAGCAGCCCCATCCTTAAGTGGGCTTGTTAGAGCATGATAACTGTTGGCCACACAAATAATGCGAGCAGCTAAAGGAATCTCCTCTCCTTTAAGTCCTGCAGGGTAACCGTTGCCATCATATTCTTCGTGGTGTGAGCGTACAATGGGCGCCAAGTGTTTAAGTTCAGGGAAAGACTCCAGCAACTCGGCCCCGTCAAGGGGATGCTTCATCATCACAAGGAGCTCACTGTCAGACAACTCCTCGTCAGGTTTCTGTAGCACCTGCGGTGAAGCACCAAGCTTGCCAACATCATGCACCAAAGCAGCAAGCCTTATGGTGTTAACTTCTTGCTCAGAAAGGCCGATTTGTTGTGCAATACTACAGGCATACTCAGCAACCTGGCGGGCATGTCCTTTCAAGTATTTGTCCTTCTGCTCAATTTGTGACACCCAGCCGTCAATGCGCCCAAGCATACGGGCATCAAGCCCAGGAGTTGCAAAAATATAGTCGCTGGTTGGATTAGCTGATGAAAGGATTTCCTGAAGTTTAGCCTGCGCGGCATTCTCATCAATTTGAATAGGGGGTCCCTCGACAAATTCAGTTTGAACCGGTATGGGCTGGCTAAATCTACTCTTGTCCTTATGAAAGGAAGCTAAAAGTGGACTATCCGTTGTCACGGGTCCCCTAACCTTGCCTAATATAGCCCCTCCTAGCCCAGCCCTGGCTGGACCACCTGCCGGCGTAGGTATGGCGTCAAGATTGCCCCATTGTCCGCCACTAGTGGTAGCCGGTGTAGGTATAGCGTCCACATTACCCCACTGCCCAGTACTTGGGCTTGCCGAAGTAGGTGGTACCTCAAGGGGTGAAACTTGGTCCAAAGCCTCACCTTGACCCCATGGCGTACCAAACTCTGGTTGAGCTTGCTCTGGTGTTACTGGTTGAGACCATTCCGACCCTGGTTGAGCTTCTCCCCACGGAGAAGCTGTTGCCCCTACCGGCGGTGGCACCTGTGAGGACGATTGACCATAATCTTCCACAGGCTGTCCGGGGGGCATAACCGATGGCTCGGCAGGACTTTCAAAATCAAGCGAGGCCATCGCTCCAGCAGATGCAGCCTTTTGAATCCCACCAAGTATGCTGCTTAATGACTTACCTGGAGAAGGTGGTGCAAAGCTCTCGGGCTTTTGCTCTGCTGAGGCAGCTGCCCCAGCAGTGGTTAGCGGCACACCAGTCGGTGGAGTGGCTATCGGTGGTGGACTACCCTGAGGATGAGGTACCGGTGGAGGTATTGAAACTACTGGCTGCGACACTGGCTGAGATGTCTTTTGAGCCACAGGTATTGCCTGTTGCCCAAGAGCCCCTTTAAGCGCACGGCGTACAGATGAAATTGATGCCTTGCCAGTATCTTCCGGTGCTGTTACTACACGCTGGTGCAACTGCATAATTGGCTCGCGCGCCTTCTTTTCCGCAGGCAACTTAGCTAAGGCTTCCGCTACCTTATCGGCAACGTTTTGCACCATGTCTATCTCGCCACGCGTCCAGCTCCTGCGTTGATCGCACTGCTGCAAGATGACACATCCGTGTGTAGAACCATTGGTCCTCAACCCTACCCCTAATATAGACCTAGCCCCAATAAATTGAACTTCTTCCTGGACAGGGGTAATGTAAGAGTTCTCTTGTCCTTCAAAAACTACAATAGGCACCTCAGAAAGTAAGGTCTGAGATACAACAGCAGAGTCAGTGGTAGGCCAACAATACTCACGACAGCTTTTAACTTGTCCTTGCTGCCAGTATTCGTAGCATCTCCAACCTGTCTGAGTATCGTCGGTACAAACAAAAATACAGCGACTGACGTTGAGGACTTTGCCTAGAATATTGACAACCATAAAAAGTGCATCGCCAATGCCAAGTGAGTAAGCCATGACATTGCCAATTTCAACCAAAAAGGTGTCACGGAAAGTATCTCTCTGGACAATGTCATTAATCTGGGCATACCGGATAATGTCACCAAGTTCAGCCAACATCACCCTTATGGCATTTACTTCTTCCTGGCTCACAGACTCACGCCGAGCAAGGCTTACGTGCCCAAAAGCCTTGCCTTGAAGACTGAGTGGTAAAGTCAAACCAGCAATGTCACCTAGTGGCTCTTTGGACACCCTGTATTCACAGATATTTGTGACGTTTGGATCCAAAGGGTTACTTAATACAATTTGACATGCCTCAGCCGTAAAAGCTTCGCCAATTTCCTTAACGGTAGCTTCCAGAATCTTCTTTAGATCCCGGACTCCGGTCAACTTTTGAACAAGCGTGCTTGCCATGTGGCCAAATCCTTCCTAATACCCTAGCTCGCCAAAGCCATGCTCAATAGTAAGTATGCCTCATTTCTATCTATTGAGAAAACTGTCCAATCTAAAATACAAGTTCCCAATTTCAAACCTTTTCCTACTTATGTTATTTACTTGACAAGCCAAAAACTAAGGAATGTAGGACTTGCTGTGCCCGAGCCGCACCGCTGTATGATGTCGAATAAGTCTAATTGCTCATGTTTTGTAGTTCCCCTGATCTATCGCTACAGCAAAGCTTTGTTAGCTAAAATAAGATCCTGGAGATATACCTTTGTTTGACAGCCCACCGCAGCAACCACAGTCTCTAGGCGATTTACTTGGTCGTGCCTTCCGGATTTATCGGCGAAACATTCCTTTGTTTTTCAAAGTCCTTTTAGGTCCAACCGTGGTCTCAGCAGTTGGGGCTCTGGGGCTACAGTGGGCTGCTACCTATGGTCTTACTCAAACAATGCTTTCTTCGGTCCTGCTGCTGGCAACTCTAGTAACCGTCAGCCTAATCATCCTTTTGGGAGCTGACTGGATACTGGTACTTAGACAACTAGCATTTGTCCGTATGGCCAATGGCTTTGCGCAAGACTACACTTCTGCGTATGCCTACATGAATCAACGGAAATGGCAGGTTTTAGTGCTGTCTCTCATGTCCGGGCTCATAATGATTTGTGCCATGCTTGCCTGGATATTGGCTCTTATATTGGTAGTGATGCTCCCCAAGACAACACCAACCTTCCAAGTTCTTTCTTTAGGTGGGGCAATCCTAGGAGTTGTAGGTTTTGCTGGGTCCACTGCACTTATCCTAGTGATTAGTTGCCTTGCTTTTAGCATATTGGCATGTGAGCAAAGATCTGTCTGGGAATTAATCGGCAGAGGATGGGACTTAATCTTTAGCGATCTTTGGCGATCTTTGGCTTTCAGTTTACTGCTGCTTTTAGCTGTCACAGCCATATCCTATCCCCTGTCCCTTCCAGTAATGATTCTTACAATCATAGACATGTGTCGACACGGGCTTGCTGCTGAAACTTTAAGGGAGTCATACACCATGCCTTTATATCTCATGGTAATCAATCAAGTATGGGAATCCTTAATACACATGCTTCTCTGGCCGGTAATATTCTTAGCTTATGGTCTTTTTTACTACGACCTTAGGCTCCGTCAGGAAGGGCTGGATGTTTTGCAACGCCTTGAAGGACTGGAAAGACAACGAGCTAACAAATGCCTATAGAGGACATTACACGGGAGATCAGCCAGGTGGCCCAGCACTACCAATACGGCAAACCACCAGATTTTCTATTGAGCCTCCAAGATGTAATTGCTAGCTTATTACGTTGGGTTGCTGACCTTCTTCACTCATTTCACATTGCAGTCCCAGGTTTATCAGATAGCCGCATGGTAGGAAATCTAATGCAGCTTGCACTGTACGCGGCAGGGATAGCTTGTGCCCTAATATTTACTGTCCTTGTTTGGCTAAGATTAATAGATCTTCAAAGACAAAACCAGTTGGCTAAAAAGAAGTCTTCCTTTTCCCAATCCCATCTAGACTCCCGTGCCTGGCAGCAGCAGGCCTTTACTCTAGCGCAAGAAAACAACTGGAGGCTGTCCTGTCGAGCCCTGCAACTTGGTCTTTTGTGTGAGCTCGATGAAACACACCTGGTTGCCTTTGCTCCTGCTAAAACCAACCATGAATACTGCCGCAACTTAGCCCAATATCCCGTGCTCCAATCTATCTTTCGCGCAATATCTTCAACCGTCGAAGAAGTGTGGTTTGGCAACCGGCAAGCTAGTCGTGACGACTTTGAATTATGTCTGTCACAACTGACATCAGCTAGACAAGAACTACAAAATGTTACTGAGAGGATTGCTAATTCTTAAAGACTCATGACAGCCCACATAGATTCCAATACAAATCTTGGCCGCCACATATGGTGGCAAATAATGACACTCATAATGTTAAGCATCCTGGCTATTTACGTTGGGATTGGCTTTAACGAGCAGATTGAAAAATTTCTCCCAGAACCCAAGTCTTTTACCTCCACGTTCAACAAAAAGCCAAGTGGGCTCAGTGGACTTAAGGAATTGGCAGGCAAAGTAGGGCTTGCTGCGCATACCTGGCAACTTCCTTACCGTCAACTTGCAAACCGGCATGGAACACTGGTTGTCTTTCAGCCTGAGGTATCTTTCCGCCCATTTGAGGCAGAGCAAATCCTAGAGTGGGTAAAGAGTGGCAACCAACTCATTTACTTTGATGAGTTTGCATTTCAGTTTGAACGCCGTCTCATCAACAAACTTGGCGTTGATGCTATTCCCGGGAAGATCTTGCAAAACAACTTTGTTAAGGGTAACTCAGCACACCCAGAATTCTCTTATGTAGGCGGGCTTACCGTGACCGCGCAGTCTCGTTTAACCGGTGGCAGTCCGTTGTTGTCAGATGAATCGGGAGCACTAATATCAGAAGTCAAGCACGGCAAGGGATATATTCTACTAGGAGTAATGCCCAGTTTGTGTGCCAACCGCCAGCTAATCTCAAAAGGCAGTTGGCCCAACTTTCAGTTTATGATCAACTCATTTCGCACTACTGGCGGTGAGTTGTTATTTGATGAATTTTGCCATGGCTACTCCCAAGCTTCAAACGTCTTTATTTATCTTGCCAAGGGACCGGTAGGTCTTGTCCTCATGCAGCTTCTCATAGTTTTTTTGTTAGCGATAACTAGCTCATTTCAACGCTTTGGTTCTATCAAGACCTTAACTCAGCACCGTAAAATCTCAAACCTTGAGTTCATCAATGGTCTTGCCAGCACATACCGGCGAGCCAAGGCAAACGGTCTGGTAGCCGAAGTCCTTGCCCACAACTGCCACTTAAAACTTTGCAAAGCTTTAGGAGTATCATCGG
>JACQVM010000043.1 GCA_016209785.1 Candidatus Melainabacteria bacterium
AAGTTTGGGAGGGCGTCCAATATCTGTTGAAGATCAAAGAAAGGATCGATGAAATAATCAAAGAAAAGGAGCTAGACAGAGGCGACGATCTGAGGTAGTAGGAATGGCAGATAAACTTTAAAAACCACTGAGATCTCCTGGTTTTGAGTCACTCCAAAAGTCTTTATTGCGAAAAATAATTATCAAGAGCTTGTTGTCACCAAGCCAGAAAGGCTGTTTTGCTAGGGGTTTTCGGATTTTCAAGTTGGTAGTGAGACATAGTTGTTCAGTATCAGACACTCCGCTTGATGAGCTTTTGAGGTGCCATCGCCGGCGGTGCTACTTTGTGCCGCAAGAAGTGCAAGAAGGAGACGAAAAATGGGCAAAAAATGGGACTTGACAGGATCGGTAGCTTCCATAGAAAAAGTGGCAAAAAAGGATAAGGAGGCGGGAGGCAGCATCCAGCACAATACAGCTCCCTCAGCGCAATCAATCCTCGCGCTTCCATTTGGACCAATATGTGAAGTTGATCTGGTAGCGAGAATAGGTACGAATCTCGCCCGAGTCTGTTTGGGTGACCATGGTCTGTCTGTCCTCGAAGATTAAACCCATTGGGTGGGTATCTATCTGCAGGATTTTTTCGCCGTTGTATCTGGCGTCGGTAGCTACGCAACTACAGTCGCACATTACGTCCTCCGGATGTATTTCGGTGATGCGATCGTTTGTCGCATGCAACTAAAGCACCAGCAGCACTTGCAGGTATGGCCTCATTTTGCGAGCACTGGATGCTACGAACGGCGCGCAATCCGGGGGGCTTCGGCAGCACAATCCAGTGCTCGGCGTGGAATTCGCGCAGCTGCTGGCAGGTGGCAGCTTTGCTATCACCGAACCAGTGACGGAAGCTCTGCCCAGGTTACTTCAAGACTATAGCGGCCGCCAGGAGGTGACCACCTATGAAGAAAGAGGCACTACTGAGGACAGGTGTATGTTACTGGAGCAACGAAGACGAATGTCATGTGGCAGAGTCACCACTTTTTGATCGCACCGCTGGAGTAGGGGCAACACCAGAGGAGGCCAAAGCACACTTTCGCCAAAGGGTTGAAGACGCCTACCCATATGTGCAGGCCGGCCGTGTAGCTGAACGTCCCGGTCGGCCTGCTAAAGGGGGCATCAACGTTCACATGCAGGTGACTCCTGAGACCAAACTAGCACTCGATAAGCTGGTTTTAGAGTTAGCGTTGTCTTCACAAGGAGAGGTTGTCGATTTTCTCTTGTTCTTTTACCCAAAACAAAGGCAATCTATACCAAAGCAAAGCGACATACTCAAGCACTTACTTGACATAAAGCAGCAGCTTTCCACTGCCCGACAGTCCCACCAGCCAATGCCAAGGTCTCAGGCATAGTTGGGTCTGCAATCTCACGAAAGAAGCATCTCAATCGTAGTCTTAAGAGCGTTCCATTGCTCTTGTGTCCTCGCCTCCCAGTAACGATATCGAAGCTCTACTGTCTGCTCAACAACCTTCATAAACCAGTCGTTTCCAGCATCAAGTTGCCACTGATCATCTTGAAAGGAAGGCTCGTAACACTGCCTACCCGTCAGGAGCATCTGCAGACGGATTGCTAGAGCCAGTTCGTTAGCAAGCCACCCTGAGTGCACCTTGAAGCACATCTGCATAATTCCTCCGTTTCTCAAGTCTTTTCGGGCGCCAAATGTGCTGACATGCTCATCTGCGCCCTTTGCCCTAAGCCCATACTGTTCAGCACATCCTCTCTCTGGTAATGCAGTGCCACCACTATAATGCCAGCATATGAGATAGCAAACACCCAGGTAAAGACCCAATCCATGGTACTTTTGCTATTGCCCAGGTAGCACTGCACTGTTCCCCACACTATCAGCAACAACAGGTACCCGACACCAGTAGCCAATCGGCGCTTTTCAAGTTGCTTCCACAGTCGTGGCTCTGCAGTTGGATCTAAGTTATCTCGCTTGCACAACAGCTCAAGATGAGCCTGTACAGCCCTACGAGATGTAGTCCAATACAGCACAAGCACCGGAAGGCTCAAGATTGAAGTGACTGCCAACACGATAGTATGAACTTCCACTGATTTCTCCCTTCAGACTGGGTTAATAGCATAATATCCCTGCTATTTTCCTCACTGTGTTCTTCCTGGCTGATTCTTACTTAATAACGACGTGAGGTTGTGACCAGGCCAAGAAAGAAGATGAACACACCCAAACCCTGCAGAACCATAGTCTCACAGCCAAATATTAGGAATAGGCTTGCCACAAGTGCTGCAAAGCAAACAACTTTGCCAGCGGCAGTGTTGTGAAACCAGCCCCAGCAGTTAAGCTTGCTAAGCACCACCGATAGCACCATGCCAGCAAGTGCCATAACGATGAACACAGTGGTAGAAGTTAACATATCAAACATCTCCTATCTCTTAACGTCTCCTGGGAACTTTTAGTTTTCTTACCACCCTGTATTAGCTCCAGCAGAACATCTTGGAATTGTGCACGCTGAGCCTGTCTGACCAGCACAGCTTGCCCCTTTGTAGTGTTTTGAGGCATGACTGCCTGAATAGACTTCACCCTATCACCAGTTCGGTCAGGACCCAGGCGCTGTGCCACCATCGTAGGCGGACAACCAAGCTGTCGAAAACCAGCAACTTGCCGAGCCACATTTGGTGACTTGGTAGACTCCATGTTTAACCTCCCTGCACAGCAGCATCTGTAAAGTATTAACAGGTGCGGATCTTTGTCTCATCCTAACTTCTCGACCAAGACTGCAACGGTGTGCTCTCCGTCATGGTAGATACCGACAGGCTCCAGATTGTCCTGGACCTTAACTGTATTGACTTCATAGCGCGAAGACAGAATTACAACATGGAAAACCCATTGCTCCATTGTGTCAGTCTCTGGCTCCATCACCACAACATTGGGACACTTAAATCCTGACGTAACACCAAGCACCACGGTGCCCTTAGGCAAGGAAAGCCTGTAAGTGTGGGGGCTACCCCAGATAGTCTCAAATCTTGGACTGATGCCTCTGAGGAGGTACTGCTTTACTTTCATTATCCTGCACACCCCTTATCTAGCTCTTGTTGGTTGACTGTTGGTCCTCGACTGGGTAATCACCAGACGGTCAATATCCATGCAAATCATTGTTTTAAACCTTGCTCTGTAGTCCTAGTCCCGTCTAACCTTTCCTGTGAAATCAACAAAAGTACAGAGTTACGTTAGTCAAAGGTTGTGTTGTCAAGCAACCCAAATAAACATCATCAATTGCATAAAACACAGAGTTACGACAAGTACCATTTTGGACTCCACACCGCGCACTCGTTCTCGCTCTTGCCCCATCTCCGGGCTTTAGCAAGGTATTTTTGGGCAGGGAATATCCTATATTTGTCGGACCAACCGATAGTAAGCTTACTTCCTGACACTATTACTAACACTTGCACTCAAACAACTTCCTGCACACTTTTGACCAGGCAATAGATCACTCTTTCAAAAGCTTGTTCTCCTTTACGGACCTCTGGGCTAGTCTTGACGGACTTGTGCTTAATTGATATGCTTTACTTGTATTACCAGTATTACACATCTACGATTATGTCCATGCTCAACGTACGCCTTACTGATGATGACGAACTAAAACTCACACAAATTCTTGCATCCACCAAGATGCAAAACAAAAGTGAGCTCATCAAACGCCTTATTAACGACCAATGGACAGCCCTGCAAGCTGGAAGGACTTTCATCGAAAGACGGGGGGGGCATCCAGATCACCTCC
>JACQVM010000046.1 GCA_016209785.1 Candidatus Melainabacteria bacterium
ACATTGGCTTTTGGCAAGTGGTGTGAGACAGGAAAGGATAATATCAAGGGTATTATGAGCAAATAACAAATTTTGATGGTTATAGGAAAGAGGCTAACACGTTGTCTATTTTAAGCTCTGTGAGCGACTGTAAGCACCCTGCCCTTAAGGGCGGGGGTTTGACCTATGCAACTTGTGTCATGACTACCTTCCTCTTAATCTCGGCAACGAGCTCGACTTTAGCTTTTCGTGGTGACAGGTTTAAGCAAGATACTTTGTCAACAATCAAATCTTTGCAGCAAGCTCATTCATATCAGAAAGCACGCTCAGCAAGCTTGGAGCTTGTTAAGAGGTATCCTAAAGATCCTCAAACCCATCTAGCTTATGCTCAACTGCTTGCCGAGATGGGACTACTCTCGGAATCAATTGTCGAGTATCGCCAAGCGCTCCAGCTAAATGGAAATCTAGCCGAGGCTTTTATTGCACTTTCTAAACTATATCTCCAGAACCTTGATCCTTACATGAGCCTTGGTTATGCCCAATTAGCGATAAAAAGCTCCCCTCAATCTGTCAATGCACGCACAGCATTGATTGAAGCTCTTATGGCAAGCGAGCACCTACAGGAGGCAGACAAGCAAATTCGTGCACTTCTTAAAGACCAGGGCTCAAGCGCCAATGTACTTTTTTTGCGCTACCAGTTGGAACGAAAGCATGGGGATCTCACAGCAGCTAAGATGTATCTTGAATCTGCTCTGCGTCACTGTAACCATCGCGTTGATTGGCTCTTAGAATTAAGTCAGGTTGAAGAAGACCTGGGGGATTTTGCTGAGGCTAGACACACATTAAGAAAAGCACTCCTACTTGCCCCTGAGCAACTTGAGGCACGAAGACAATTGGCTATAAACCTAGAGTTTTTTTCCCAGGACTATGAGGCTGCTGTAAATGAATACAAGAAGCTTCTAGAAGTAGATCCTAGCTCCGTGTCAGCTCAGGCAGGAATTGACCGCTGTCAACGAAAAATGAATGACCTATCCGGCTGCCTGAAGCAAGCTTGCTACCATGGGCTCAGTGAGCTAGCTCGTTGGCTAACGGGCTCATCTAAAAGTCATCCTTAATGAGCCTTACTTAAAACGCGTTTTGGACCGTGGATAGGATCCTCAATAACAATAGTTTGATCCCGCTTAGGACCAACGCTCACAATTGCTACTGGCACATCAAGCTCTTGAGCAACAAAGTTTAGATACTGCTGCGTAGCAGGAGGTAAATCAGAATAACTTCTACAGGTCTTGGTTGAGGTACACCAACCAGGAAATGTCTTGTAAATGGGCTCCATGCGTGCAAAGGCTCCAGCCATGCTTGGAAGATCTTTGTGCACCTCACCAGTCTTACAATCACGATAAGCAACACAAACCTTAATCTCATCAAACTCGTCCAGAACATCTAGCTTGGTGATAGCCAAACAATCGAGCCCATTTATACGCACAGCATAACGGCCAAGCACACAATCCAGCCAACCGCATCGTCGCGGACGACCGGTAGTTACCCCAACCTCAGCCCAGGCAGTGCCTGTTTGCCGTAATTTCTCTCCAAGCTCAGCAAACTGCTCTGTGGGAAACGGGCCCTCACCTACCCTTGTCTGGTAAGCCTTAGATACACCAATAACCCTATCGATAATTGTCGGCCCAACACCTGCCCCAACACAAGCACCTCCTGCGCTAGGGCTTGAGCTTGTCACGTACGGATAACTGCCATGATCTAAATCTAAGAGCGTCCCTTGGGCACCCTCGAAAAGGATGTTTTTACGTTCACGCACAGACTTAAAGATAAGAGCGGCAGTATCGCAAACATACTTAGCCATTTGTTTGCCGTATGCTACATATTCTTCAAAGATTTTCTGTGGATCTTGGGGTGGCAAATTATAGAGCCGCTCTAAAATAACGTTTTTCTTAGGCACCAACCATTCAAGCTTAGCTTTCAGCACTTCAGGATCTAACAGATCTTCAACTCGAATGCCTATCCGATCGCACTTGTCTGCATAGGTAGGACCAATTCCACGTTTAGTGGTACCAATTTTTTTACTGCCACGAGAATCTTCCTCAGCAGCATCAATAGTCAAATGAAAGGGCATTGTCACATGGGCAGAAGCTGACACCTTAAGACAAGAATCGTCGAGTCCTCGCTTAATGAGACTATCAAGCTCTGCCATAAATGCTTTCGGATCAATAACCATCCCTGGACCCAGGATACAGATGGTACCTTTGTAAAGAATGCCTGAAGGAATTAAGTGGAACTTGTAAGTTTCTCCGTCTACAACGACCGTATGTCCAGCATTTGATCCACCTTGATAGCGAACCACCACATCGGCATTTTTGGCAAGCAAGTCCGTGACTTTAGCTTTTCCCTCATCTCCAAACTGTGCTCCAACAACAATTACGTTCGCCAAGTTCTTTGTCCTCCACACAAAAATGTGCCCGACCTAACGATGCTGTCGAGCACCCACAACACAACCATTTGTGGTTCTAGTTTCGACCCGAAATAGTCTAGGCTACCTCCCCACAAGTGTCAAACAGCATTCCCAAGCAAATTTCACAAATACATTAAGATTTTTTAGGCAACAAAAGTTGGCTAGCAACGATGTACACAAGCTAAACGTCTTACACTGAACCACCATGTCAAACATCTTTGACTTGTCGCTACGCCACCGCCAGAGTCTAGCTTGCTTGCTATTTGAGTCAGCCATTGAGAGGGATTGCCTTGGGCATGCATACCTTTTAACTGGGTCAGCAAGTGAAGACAAGTGGCTATTAGCAAAGCAACTAGCCTTATTTTTAAACTGCACAACAGCCAACAAGTTAACCCTTGGTGTTTGCCACACCCAGCACAAACACAATGATGCCTGCCAAAATTGCCAGTGGATAGTGGCCAATCAACACCCTGCAGCCTGGATGAGCTTAACCGGTGATGACAGCAAGACCGGCAAGATTGGGGTGGCTGCCTCGCGTCTGTTGAGGGAGGAACTAAGCAAAACTTCTCCATTTACCCGTGTCGTGGTTATACCTCACTCTGGCGAGGACTCCTTTCATCGTCCAGCAGCGGCTGCCTTACTTAAGACCCTGGAAGAGCCAGGTCCAAGGTGTCTCTTTCTTTTGTTTGCTCGTTATCCCCAGGAAGTTTGTCCTACAATAGTCAGCCGCTGTCACGCC
>JACQVM010000047.1 GCA_016209785.1 Candidatus Melainabacteria bacterium
GGAATCAGCAGCGCAACCTGTCTATCATGTATCAGGTATCACGCACAGAAACGAGCCAATTCTTCCGGTTGTAGCAGCTGGCGAGCCGGCGGAAGAAAACCACACTTGCTGGGGGATTGCCGTCGCAGCAGCAGCGACAGCTCAACTCCGTGCACAGGGCTTCCCGGTGGGGAGGTGCTTCATCCCCTTTGAATCAGCAATGCACTGGTTGGTGGTCACGATCGATAGATCGTATAGAGGGAAAACAACAGGAGCAGAGCTTGCCGACAAGCTAGCTGAGATCTTCTTTGCGACCAAGGCTGGCTTCATGCTCTCAAAGGTGCTGATGGTGGATGACGATATTGATCCAAGCAATATCAACGAGGTGGTCTGGGCGTTTGCCAGTAGGGCTCACCCTGTGGACGGGCAGTTTCTTTTCCCTGATCAACCCCCGTTTCCGCTCCAACTGTTCGTGACCTCGGAGGAAAAAGTAACCAGGAAATCCACCAAGGTCATTTACAGTTGTCTTTATCAGGACTCATTGTCGGAGCAAGAACTGCCCAGGAGGCTTACCCTTCAAGAGATCTGCGGCGCGTCAATGAGCAATCAGGTTCTCTGTAGGTGGCATGAGTACGGATACGAGTAAGCATGACTATTTTCAGACTGGATAGAGCCATTTAGCAAATAGGCGGGTTGCAAGTGGCAGAGCTACATAGCTGTCGATTGCAACAATCATAGCTGTTGAAATCATCGTGACAGTCCAGCCAGGGAAGGACATCAGCAGTGGTTGCAGGAGCGGTCCTGCGATAAAGACAAGGGGAACAAGGGATACATATACGATGACCGCCATTTTGTATGTAGGTGGAGTGTTAGACTCCTTGGCAGTGGAGGTGGAGAACCAGTGCTCCAGTCCGTTGCTGTACCTGAATTCCGGTTGCTTTGCCACGATGGTGGGCAAATTGGCTCTCCGCTGGCGGTATTCGTCGGACTTCCACCAGTCCTGCAAATGGTCTATTGAGGCAAACCGAAAGATCACATGGTAAAGAAGCGGCTCATCTTCCTGCGGTGGAAACACCGTCTGTCCAATGAAGCCCTTAAATTGCCTCATCGTTTTTAGCAATCCATCATTCCATTCCAAGAACGAGTCCTGGCAACCTGGTTTGACGAAGTGCTTAACCAAAACCGTTATTGGCTCGTCTACCTGGCTGCTGGTCATTTGCTAAAGTTCCTGTAGATTACTTGATTGCGACTACTATTATAGTTGTCCAGTGCGTCAGTCGTTATGAACAAGCCTGCATTAGCCAAGAACATAGCTGCGCCGAGACGTAGCTTTAGGTTGGGGAGGTATCCAGGTACGAAAGTCGCTCAGACTCCGCAGTGTTTTATGCTATCGAAATTAAATCAGCGCCGACTCGGTAAACTCTAAACATCCCTTGGCTGCGTTAAAAGATGCGTAAATTCCTATTGGCACCACAGATGCATTGCTACCAGCACCAATAGGCAATCCAAAGCATGCAGGTTTGCCGAGAGATTTAAGTCGATCACCTAGAAGATCTTCTAACGAGAGCATGTTGTATGCACCTTTAGTTCCACAGTTGGCAAACTGTCCTAGAGCAACTGCCTTAACTTGTTCTAGGACGCCTGCAACATAAAGGGTAGTAAACCAGCGATCAAGTATGTCGTTACGTTCGTTCTTGTCCTCTAAAAAAAGAATCTTGTTTTCCATCTTGGGCTGGTATGGTGTTCCCATTAGTGATACCAGTGCAGTGAGATTGCCACCAATAAGAGTTCCTTCTGCAAGTCCTTCCACCGGTGTGTAAAATGTCTCTAAGACAAGGTCGTTTACAACAGTTGCTGAAATGGGGGATAGAGGAGTTGGTGCGGTGAGGGCTTCTTTGAATATCTCGAAAGTATATTTGGTGCTTATTTCATCAAGATTGGGCCCATATAGCACCATTAAGTTGGAGCGTGCATGTATGGCTAAGAGCAGATGGGTGTTGTCGTTGCCTCCAATTAATACCTTGGGCTTTGCTGCAATTAGAGAGTAGTTGAGATTGGGAAGAAGGTGTATTGAGCCGAAACCTCCCGTGATGCAGAAGAGCCCAGCAACAGAGTCATCATCAATGAAGGTCATAAAGTCTTCCAGACGTTGCTCATTAGTTCCAGCCATGTGTCCGTGCATGCTTAAGACGTGCTTGCCTAAGACAGGCCTAAAGCCTAGCTCCTCTACAAGTTTTATGGAGCGTTGGATGACTGCTGGACTTTCAGGCCGACTGGCTGGACAAACAAGTGCTACTTTGTCATTAGGCCTTAAGGCAACTGGTTTGATAAGGTGCTTTGTCATTGCAAGTCCTGTGCATTACACTGTGGCGCTTTCTTCAATTTTGAGGTCTACTTTGTCTCGTGAAGCAATTAGTGACGCCATTACTCCTAATGGCAGTGTAGGCTTTTGCGCGCCATGTCCTAGTCTCATGCCATAAACTATAGGAATGCCCAGGTTGCCAAGCCTTTCTCTCACAACATGCTCGAGGCTGCTATTGAGTGTCAGTACATTGCGCTTGCTGCTACCTGGCCTGCAATCTATGCAATCAGCAATGATTATTCCAGCAGCTTGCTGGAACTTTCCTGCTAGAAGAAGCTGGCTGAGCATGCGATCTATGTTGTGAGGCTCTTCTTCAAGGTCCTCCAGAAAGACAATTTTGCCAGAGGTCTCTATTTCAAATGATGTTCCCATGAGCTGTCGAATGAGTGTCATGCAGCCACCAATGAGTGGTCCGTGAGCAACTCCTTCTTTAATTACCAGGCGAGCTGGGGGGTATTGTGGACTCCAGATATCCTTTGGAGAAGGGTCGGAAATTACGCCCAAGGGTTTTGGTTGCATCAGTGCTTTGCGGAAGTGACGGTGGGTATAGCGGCTCTCAAAAAATGAGTTCAACATAGGCCCATGGAAGGTTATAAGCCCCGTAGCTTGCTGAATGGGGATGAGGAGTCCGGTTATGTCTGAGTAGCCTACTAAAATCTTAGGATTAGTACTGATCAGCTTGAAGTCAAGCTTGGGGAGCAATCGCACTGATCCATTGCCACCGCGAACTGGAATTATGGCTGAAATTTCAGGGTCAGCCCACATTTCATGTAAATCTGCTAGTCGTGCTTCATCAACTCCGGCTAGATCACCCCACGAATCAAAGACATGTTTGCCAATCTTGTACTTAAGACCTAGCTTTCCTAGCCATTGACAGGCGAACTCTAAGGCAGATGGCTCGAATGGCGGTGTCGATGGCGCAACAATACCTACGGTATCTCCTGGTCGTAAGGCTTTTGGTTTGATAGGCTTACATATTGTTGTCATCTTGCCTTGGGCTGGATATCTATCCCTGTGAGTTGTCTATGCTGATATATTTGATAGTCAAGGCTCTAATTATTTTAAAGGTTGTCGCTAAATACAAAATCCTACCAGAGCTTGCCATATGCTAAAGGCAGAAGTATCTCCATTTATCGAGAATAACGAATCAAGCGTGTTTTCCAGTCAACAGCTTTATTGGCTAGGCAAAGCAAAAGCTTTTGCCGAGGCAATACCACTTGAGGACATCATTAACGCAGATACCCAAAATGTTTTTAGGCGTGATCTGTTTGAGGCGGCTTGCCAAGAAGGATTTGGGGACCTTCCCTTTCCTACCACCTATGGTGGTAGTGGCGGTGATTATGTAAGTTTTTGTCTTGTGAATGAAGAATTTGCCCGCTGCTGCGTGCCCATAATGAGTTCGTTGGGTGTGCATGTTTTGTGCCAAGAACCAATTTATAGATTTGGGACACCCGAGCAGAAAGACCGCTATCTCCCACTGTCTTCTTCTGGAAAGTACCTTGCTGCTTTTGGGCTCACAGAGCCAGGAGCGGGGTCAGATACTGCAGCCATCAGTACTACTGCTCGCCTCATTGGAGGTGAGTACGTTTTAAATGGTACCAAGACGTTTATCACCAGCGGTGGTGTAGCAGACTATTACATTGTGATGGCTAGGCTTGCTGGATTTGATGGGTTGGTCGATTCAGATGCGAGATCAATTACAGCATTTATTGTTGAAAGGGGCTTTCCTGGCTTTGAGATTGGTCAAAAGTTTGACATGTTGGGTATGCGAGGGTACTCAACCTGTGAATTGGTCTTTAATGATTGCCGCGTGCCTAAGGACAATTTGCTTGGACAACCAGGTTGGGGTCGTAAGGTGGCATTGTCTAGCCTAGGCAAAGGGCGTGTCACAATTGCAGCCCAAGCAACTGGCTGGGCGCAAGGAGCTTTAGATTGCATATTGAGGCACTTGAGGCAAGGGCATGCTGAAGGACACCTTGATCCAGCCATGGGTGGACTAGCCAGCCTGGTTGGCGAGCTGGCTATTTTGGTTGAAGCAGCACGTGTGCTTACGCATCAGGCGGCAAGAAAGATTGACAACGGTGATACTGATGTTGTCTTGGCAGGCATGGCTAAGGTTCAAGCAACGGATACAGCAATGACCGTGGCTACCGAGGCGGTTTCTATTATTGGCCCTCACGGCATCAATCCACAGCTACTTGTCGAGAGGATTTTTAGGGATGCCAAAGCTGGACAAATATATGAAGGCACCAACCAGATTCAAAGAATGCTTATTGCCCGTCACCTTCTTCAGTGACGGATTGGAAAAAGGAATTGCTTAGGTGGACCAAATATGGCACAACATCCATGAATTGCTTGAGCAAGGCTTGTTGATTAGCGTAGCGAAGGTGACTCTGGGGCTTATTATGCTTGGACTAAGCCTGGTCAGCTTTTATGTTGTCTTGGTGGCTGGCAAGTGGCATGCGCAACTTGTCAATCTGGAGCAAACAGCAAATTTTTGTCGAGATGAGCTCATGTTCCAATTTATAGTAGCCCGCTCGCGCCTTGATGAGATGAAGGGTTATATCTCACGCCGTAGGCAAGCAAATTCAGTGAGCTTAAATCCACAAGTTTTAAAGAGTATCGGGTCAATTCTGCTTTTGGTCGTGCGAAAAGAGAAGAGCATTGTGCAATGGGGTATGCTTATCGTGAAGCTTGGTGGTTCTCTTCTGAACTTCCTTAAGTCCTCAGGCAAGGCAAATAATTAGTAATTTCTCTTTTCTCGGATTAGGGAAGACTGGCCGATAATTGTGTCTTGTGTCCTTGGTGAGGTTGCTTGAGGCTAATTTTTAAATGGTTGTGCCAACGACCTTTAACTTCAAAGAATATTTAGCGCTCAAGCGCCAGCTTGTGGAAACCAGGCTAGCAGAGTTCCTGGAAGATGATGATCTGCCTTTGCTATGGGAGTCAATGCGTTATTCGGTGCTGTCTGGGGGAAAACGCTTGAGGGCGCTTTTATGCTTGGCTGCTGCTGAAGCTGTTATGCCGTCTTCAACTGAGCTTGTATTGCCTTGTGCTTGTGCTATAGAGCTTGTTCATGCAATGAGCTTAATTCATGACGATTTGCCTGCTATGGATAATGATGAGTTGAGGCGAGGCAGACCAACGAATCACAAGGTATATGGAGAGGCAATGGCTCTTTTGGCAGGCGATGCCCTGCTTACGCTTGCCTCTGAAATTCTAATTGCCAAGACTCCGGCCAGTGTGCCACCGGAGAGATTGTTGTTGGTTGCAGGTGCCTTGAACCATGCCGCTGGTGCCAAAGGCATGGTTGGTGGGCAGGTAGAAGATTTGCGTTTTACTGGGCTTGCCGATAGTGCAACCAAGCAGGTTACGCCAGCGATGCTTGAATCTATGCATAGGCGAAAGACAGGGGCATTGCTTAGGTTTTCGGTTTGGTCGGGAGCCTGTCTGGCAGGCTTGAGTGGAGAGCAACTGACAGCATTGACAACATTTGGTGAGGCGTTAGGACTGGCGTTTCAGATTAAAGATGACTTACTGGATGTTACAGGGGACGCAAACACTCTGGGCAAAACGCCTGGCAAAGACGAGGCTGCAAAGAAGGTCACGTGGGTAAGTTTGTTTGGCATAGAGGGTTCTAAAGCAAAGCTTGTTGTCTTGGCAGACCAAGCACAAAATGAATTGGTGAGAACTGGCTTGTCTGAAGAGTCACTTATCCCACTTCAGTCCTTACTTGATTATGCTCTCTACCGGTTTAACTAAAGACAAATAGGCTTTTTGGAATCTTCTTGATTAAATGCTAGAACTTACCTTGCAAATAGTTGTTTTTACAGGCGGCATTTTAGGTCAAATGCCTCTGGCTGCTATTAATCCTCAGGCAGACCGGGGTTGGCAAGTTATTGCAGTTACCCTTTTATGTAGTTTTCTAGCCCAAAGCGTCAAGATAGTGACTAAGCTCCTGCGTAC
>JACQVM010000005.1 GCA_016209785.1 Candidatus Melainabacteria bacterium
CAGATTAGTTGTGCGTCGAGCCTCTCCTGGCGAACAACTAGTCACCATTGATGGGCGTAAGCGTCATCTTAGTGAGGAAGTCTTGGTCATAGCAGATGAAGCCAGTCCAGTAGGTATTGCTGGCATTATGGGGGGCAAAGATAGTGAGGTAGCAGATGACACCACCTCAGTAGGTTTAGAAGCTGCAGCGTTTCAGCCTCATCGTGTAAGGCGTGCCAGCAGGCACCTAGGCATTGCCAGTGACAGCAGCATCCGCTTTGAGCGAGCTGTAGACATTGGCGCGGTAAGAAGAGCCTCGGATCGTGCAGCATACCTTATTTTACAGACCTGCGGTGGACACTTAGGCAAGATGACAATCGCCGGCAGTGACCAAACAAAGCCACAGACGGTGAGCTTACGCTTGGGACAAATTAAGCGACTCTTGGACGTTGATTTGACGGGCAAGCAAATTAGCGAGCTATTGACGCCACTTGGATTTTCCGTCAACTCTATGCAACAAGAATTGTTAAATGTGACCATTCCTAGCTTTCGCTTCAAGGATGTTACACGGGAAATAGACCTCATAGAGGAAGTCTGCCGGCTGTATGGATATGAGCGTATAGTGCCGACTATGCCCCAGTCGACAGTAGCGCCAGAGCTTGCGGACAGCACAGAACTGGTGACCCGGCAAGCACTCTCAGCCTGTGGGCTCAACGAGACATGGTTAAGTAGTCTTACGGGGCTTAGTCTTAACGAGGAAAGCTCCTCCGTTAGGGTACTCAACCCCCTTTCCCAAGAGCATCAGGCGTTAAGGCAAAGCCTGCTGCCTGGTCTAATCCAAGCAGTGGTATATAACCAGGATCGGGGAAGAGCCGATGTTTGGCTTTACGAAATAGGCAGGGTTTACCAAGCAACTGGACAAAGTTCAAGCAAATACTCTGGTGCCGTGGAAGAACTAAGGGTAGCTGGCGCTATCTCGGGACAAAGACAACAAGGACTATGGCATGCAAGTGAAGGTCCAGAGGTTGCCGACTTTTACATATTAAAAGGGGTAGTAGAAAATCTACTGGCAAAGCTTGGCTTAGTCCTAGAGCAAGTGTCATTTGAAATTTGCCCAGCTAGTCCTATGTTGTTTCATCCTGGACGTTGTTGCCAAATCAGTTATAGCGAACACACAGGATTTAATATTTTGGGCTGGCTTGGTGAACTAAGTCCACAAACAGCTAGCCAGATGAATGTACGTCAAACAGTACATGCTTTTGAGATTTGCTTAGACACAATACGTAAGCTACGGAGGACTTTCCCGTTTCGCGAGATTTACACAACTCCTGAGCTAATCCGGGATCTAACCGTCGACCTTCCAGCGACAGTAGCCTTCAGCACAACGCACTCCCTAATAAAGGCGTCAGCTGGGCCATACCTCAGGGGCATTGAGCTCGTGAGTGTCTATCCATTACAACAAGGCTGGCAAAGCTTTTCCTGTAGACTAACTTTCCAACATCCAGATAAAACATTCACTAACGAACAAATTGAAGAGTTCCTGAGCACAATAAGAAGCCAGCTTGCCTCTAAGCTGGGCGGGTTGTTCCGCTGATAGAATCCTCAATCCAGCTAGCCATGAGCAGAATAGAGGGGGTATGGGTATATTGATGATGAGGGTATGGAGCTTTACTGTAAGCAAGGAAGCATAATGTCTAACCTAACGGTGCGCCCCAACCGCATGTATTTTGCTTTAGCCCTAGCTTTTGGGTTCATTGCTGTTGTTAAGTTTCCGCCAAAATACTTTGAGCAGGTTGTAGAAATACCTTTGCCAGCCTTGTACTTAGGTGAGCTAGGGTTTGTCCTCATGGCAACCCTACTGTTTTATGATCGTGCTACCCCCAAGCAAGTACTTCAGCTTGCATCATGGATGTTGGGCTTTTCGATGTTTGTGGGGGCAGTAGGAAACTTAATTGATCGCTCAACCCAGTTCATGAGCGACTACTTTGTGCTCATGAATTTAGTTCAGCTAGTAATAATGAACTTGGCAGGTTTACTGGCTGCACTCACCTTGTTTTGCCTAGAAGATTCTTGCGTTTTGTTTCATATACCCTCTGCTAACCCAAAGCCAGCTGAACCAGCACCTCAGCCGCACGGCATACCGCTCGCCGACGAGTCTAATCCATTAAACAGGCTAATTGACTCAGAGGATTTCAGCCCACCGGAGCTGCTTGTTCCAGGATTACCTGGGACACCGAGAGAATCTCGGCCAACTGAGTCTGCCAAAGAAATTCTTGAGCAGTTGGATGTCTCACGCATAACCCGGCTTGAGCGCTCACTGCATCCAGAAGAAGTGTCATTAGAAACACTCTTTGGGGAAGAAAGTCATGCTGCCCAGCTAGCTAAACTACCAGGAGAGCCTGGTGGGCCAACGCTTTTGGGACCAACTACCAAGGATATAATTGCCTTACCGGCAACTGAGCAAATTCTCCAGCTAGAGATGAAACCTGACGAAAGTTGCTTGCCAGAAGGGACTCCAGCAGCACCAACAATCCCATCTGCTCCTGACTTAACAAAAACTATGCGACGGATTCCCATCGCTAGTCAAGCTCTTCCAGCTAGCACATATGCCACTGATTTTGATCCCCAAGTTTTTAAGACTAGCGAAGAAGAAGATCCAGAACTCAAAATCATTAGAGAGCTTGCAGCCAAGGTACGACAAAGTGGCAACCACAGTGAGTTCCCAAAGTCAACATTTCAAAGTCTACTTAAAACTGAGCCAATGGCTTGTCCTTTGTCAGTTGTCCCAAAAGATTCCTTAAATACACAGTCAATAAAAGACACTGCGCATACCGATAGCAGTACTGAAACCTATGACCATGTGTTTGAGGCTAGTGTAGATGAAGCTGTGGAGCATGTTTTTGCAACGCTAGTACCAACTGAGGCCCAATTGGAAGTATCCCCAGAAACTTTGGCTAAATTAAAGCTTAGTGAACCAGGCAATTCTATTGAGCAGAGTACGCTGCTGACAGCTAAAGAACCAAAAGAGATTAAAGAGTTTGGCAGGCTATCACAAGATGTATCGGGAGGCTCTAACACAGATTCCTCTATCGGAACCATGAAAACCATTGGCCGGTTGTTGCTGGACACTCAAGCCATAGAAAACATCATTAAGGTAGGGCAACAGCCTGGGCTAACCACAGCTCGAGTAGTAAGCATGTCCCAAGGTATGCAACTCCACCAGCACTTGGAGAACATTAACTCATTGCCTGGAGTTACAGGCTGCATACTTGTTGGATTCGACGGGCTCGTAATTACCTCCACCATGGCCGATGAATCGGAAAAGGAGTCCTTGGGAGCCTTGTCACTGTCCATTCATGGCAGCTCTAACGTAGCAAGCGAAAAGCTCGATTTAGGCACAATGCAGCAAATAATTCTGCAATCGGCAGGGACCATTACTGTTTTAACTAACGTACCAAAAGGTGTACTAGTGGTTTTTGCTTCATGTCCCAATCTTGAAAGTATAAGCACTTTGCTGGAAGCAATTGAGAAGCTTATAGCATCTGATGAGTCAGAACTTCTTACCGTAGAAGACGAAGTTGAAAATGTTCAATCTATTAGAACCCCAGTAGCAGCCGATCTTGTTCGAGAATTAATTGACAGCTTAGCTGACAAGCCACCAGACAGTATCGCCGTGGCAGACAGTAAGCCACTGGATATAGAGTCAACCCATAAGCCCAAGGAAATTAAGGAATTTGGCAGACTCTCGGCCGGTTCGCATTGTGAGCCCCAGAGTCAAGATACAGGAGCCATGAAGACAATTGGCAAATTGTTGATTGATCCCCAAGCAATAGCCAACATAATTAAGGCTGGCGAAACTGGACCACGTGGATTAACGACAGCTCGAGTCATTAGCGCGGCTCGAGGAGAAGGCATTCGTTCTTTGCTAGGACAAATTGACAGCTATCCAGGTGTAGCAGGCAGTTTAATAGTTGGACACGATGGACTGGTGATTGCATCTACCTTAGCAGCTAACCTAGACAAGGATCTCTTAGGAGCAATGTCGATAGCTATTCATAGC
>JACQVM010000045.1 GCA_016209785.1 Candidatus Melainabacteria bacterium
CTATATGGATGAAGCAGAACGATGTAACTCGGTTGGTTACATCTACCAGAGCAATCTCATAGCTCTCGGCAAGATTGACGAGCTGCGCAATTTGCCTGTTGTTACTGATGCTCGCAAAAAGCATCTTGAGGTGTCTTGTGAACAGATTATGCCTACGTTTCAGTACTTTAAGTCTAAGAATTATGTTGATGATGTCACCATATTTGGACGCACATTGCACTTGGTGGTACCAGCCGAAATGAGTACAGAGACTATTCAAAACGAGCTTGCAAACACTTCGCTAGATGTGACTGACATTCGTCAGATTAGGCCATCTTTGGAAGATGTGTTTGTTACTTTGTCCGAACGTGAGGAAGCCCGACGCATGACGGCCAACATGTTGTGATGGGAAAAAGGAGAAGATGACCAATGGTGCTTGACTGGCTGAACAAAACATTGTGGGGCTATCACGCTGTCATGATCAAGGAGTGGATTGAAATATTTAATGACAAGTTTACCTTGGCCATTATTCTCTTTATTCCATGCATTCAGATGTTGATTTATGGCTATGTAAGCTTTGATGTCAAAAATGTTGATACTGTGATTTTTGATCAAGATCACCGTCCACAGTCGCAGATTCTTTTAGATCAATTGTTTTCTACCAATTACTTTCATGTTACTAAACATCTTTATTCCCGCGAAGCGGTCGTAAATGAGATAGTTGCTGGGCGTGCACGAGTGGGCATCATGATACCACCTAATTTTTCAGACAAAGTTCAAAAAGGTGTTCCAGCTCAAGTGCAGGTATTAATTGACGGCTCTGATTCTACAGTTGCTACAGCAGTGCAGAGTGCGTCTATTGCGGTTGGACAAAACAGATCTATACAGATTCTTACAGGATTAACCAGAGAGAAAACTTTGCAGTCTCCTGTAGATGTGCGACCTCGTATGTTGTTTAATCCAGATGTGCGAACCACCAATTTTATGTTGCCCGGGTTGGTTGGTTTCATGGCTCAGACCATAACTATGTTCTTGACAGTTAACTCAGTTGTTCGTGAGCGTGAAGTTGGAACTCTCGAACAGTTGCTGGTTACGCCTGTACGCCCATTAGGCCTTATGGTGGGCAAGCTCATTCCCTATGGTGCTATTGGTTTTGTTGGCACAAATATTCTTCTTGCTGCGATGTACTTTGTCTTTCATGTGCCCATCAACGGCAGTCTGCCACTCCTGGAAGTGTGCATCATGATATTTGTCTTTGTTGCTTTGTCAATTGGACTTTTAATTTCATCATCTTCAGCTAACCAGGCTCAGGCGATGCATATTGCTTCATTTGTGTTGATTCCATCGGTGTTGCTGTCTGGGTTTATCTTCCCAAGAGAGTCTATGCCACTTGTTCTTAACTGGCTGGGGTACCTCATTCCGCTTACGTACTTTCTCCAGATTCAGCGTGGGATAGTGTTGCGTGGTGCTGGATTGGAAGACATTTGGCAATGGATTGTGCCGCTGGCACTCTTTGGGATTGTTCTCATTTATTTTAGTGTTAAGCGGTTTAGAACAACGGTAGGTTGACTATGGCTACAAGAATTGAAGATACAAGAGATCGCATTACAAAGGCTGCGCTGGCTATCTTTTCCTCTAAAGGATACGCTAGTGCCACAACGCGTGAAATTGCCACCGAGGCTGGTGTAAATGAGGTGACCTTGTTCCGCCACTTTGGTAGCAAGGAGAATCTCTTGGGTGCAATTGCTGAACGCTACTCGGTCATTCCAGTGATTGCAGAAACCTTAAAGTCCCAACTGACTGGGGATTACCGGTGCGATCTAAAGCTAATTGCACATCACATTCTAGATGTCTGGGAAGAGCGCCGGGAGTTGATCATGATTATGATGTTTGAGTCACAACATCACCCAGAGGAGGTTAGTTTGTTGACGCGTGTTCCTGGTCAGTTGCGTGACTATCTGGCCGGTTATTTCAGCGGCTTGGCATGGAAAGGTATCGTTAGACCTTTAAATTATGCGGCTACTGCCCAATCTTTTATTAGTGGTTTGTTTACCTACTTTCTTACATCACAGCTATTTGGTCCTGACTTTCATCCTTACTCTAAGGAAGAGTATGCAAATAACTTTGTGGAGATATTTGTGGCAGGTACTGCGTCCAGAGTGTGAGAAGACTCATTTCTTGGTCATAAGAGTAAAGAGCTCGTGTCCTTGTCGACCTGGGGCTGAGTCGGTTGGGGTGTGGACAATGTCAAAAGAAAAAAACTGTCCAAACAAGGAAAATAAGGCATCTTTGGCAATGCCGAATGGCGGGCCACCAGGACGATCTAGAACCCACCACAGGGCAATTAACTTTCCGCCAGGCTTCAGCAGATCGTACACAGCATGCACGTAAGATCGGCGTCTAGTTGGCTCAATGGAATTAAACATGGCATGTTCGAGCACGTAGTCAAAATATCCGTCGTATTCATCTAAATCAAACAGGTTGCGCTGTAGAAGGAATCCACTGGTACCTGCAATGCCAGCATCAATAAACTTCTGATGAGTAGCTTGTATGGCCAATGGTGCAAAGTCAATGCCAGTCACCTGAAAGCCATGGTTGGCAAACAATAGACAGTCGTGTCCGGTGCCGCATCCTGGAATTGCTATGGAAGCAGGGGGTACTTTGTATGGTGATTTGAGAAATGTCTTAAGTGGAGGAGCTGGTCCGCCAAGGTCCCACGGTAGCTTTCCTGTTTGGTAGATTTGCCCCCAAAATTCAATGTTATCAACTGTGTATGTTTTGTTGGCGCTCATAACCATATGCGGTAGGCTCTCCTCCTAGCCACTGCATCTATGATACTGAAAAAGAGATTTCTAATGATAGCCGTGTTGGCTAAGAACTAGCTAGATCGGGTCCTGGCTAGGCATCCGGGACTTGGAAGGGGATAGTGTTGTATTTGGATTAAGAAATTTGAAGGATGTTATCAAGGAAATCCATAGATCTTTTGGGAATAATCCTCTTGAAAACCAAAGTACAATCGCGGGGTCTTGGAGGAAGGGTAAGTGAAAGGACAAATCAAGGTTTGGCTTTGTGCAGTACTTGTTGGTGGCTTGAGTTGTTTAATGCAGTGTTGTTATGCTCAGGAGGTTGTGGCTGAGTGTGTCAGGTATGCAGCGCGCACGGACACTAAGCTTTATGTTTTTTCCTTCTTTTCTAATTGTGGTGAGTATTCCCGTACCTTTAAGCCTGTTATCAGTCAACTGGAGAGGCGCTTTGGTGGTGAGGTAAGAATGTTTCGTGTCAACATTGATAATTCTTCTAACGAGGAGTTCGTTGAGCAGGTTGGTGTTTCGGTAGTCCCTACGGTTATTGTGGTCGATGAGAATGGTAATCGGCTGGCAACCATGGTGGGATTGGCTGAGGCTAGCCGTTTGGACACCTTGTTAGAGTCCTTGCTGACACGCTACCGCGATCCTGTGGCTATAGACAACCGAAGCCAGCAGATGCCGGCTTCAATCGCTCCTTTGAGGGCACTAGAGCCCATTCTAGATTGTTCTTAGGATACTAGCAGAGATTTAGGTCATTCAATAAGCTTGACTGGTCCGACGGCTAACTCTCCCAGGGAGGTGTTATCAACGCCGGTGTCGCAGGCAGGACAGTCGTCGCCACGCACGCTGGCTCTCACTAGAACTCCTGTTATGGTTAAAACTTCTCCGCCGCGCTGGGAGAGCGTTACTCCAGTGACATCCACAGCAATAAATCCCATGACATCGCCTGTTTGATTCATAGGAGGCAGGTTTTCGACAACTGGCATTACAAGCAAGGGTTCTGCCAGTAATGCACTGTGACTAGCTGTATCGCGTCCTAGTTCCATGTGTGAGCCAATTCCATTCATAAGGAAGATGGTGTCTCCCAGTTCAACTGAGGGAATAAAACCTGGTACGTCATTAGTAAGGCCAAGAAGTTGATCGATAGCCTGTGAAACATAGTGGTCATTGGCAGGCTGAATAGTAAGAGATGTCCAGGCGGCATTCTTAAATTGTTGCGAGTTTATGGTTAGCTCGATGGTATCTCCTGGTTCGAGGCTGCTTAGAGGTAAGCCACCAGGACCCGGTGGTGCCCAGTAGCTGACCGCCAATGGGAATCCCTGCCCGGAATTTAGTCGCCTTAGGGTCGAGGATCTACCAGCGACAGAACGAGAATAAATTGTGTCGCTGTTGCGTCCAAAGATGGAAGCAAGTAAATGTCTAATATTCATTTGTGCAGTTACTTCTACCTGGCCATCGTTTATTGGGTCTGGGGGCGTCACTTGAATCGCTACTGTTGTTCCAGGCGATTGATTGGATACGGCACGTCCATCTGCAGTATTGGCTGCCGCCAATTGCAGTGCATGTGTTGCTGCATTGGCTAAGTTAGTGTACAGATCTTGTGCCCCTGCAAGCGCGGCTGCGTCAGTGGCACTCTGCAACTGTGTACGTACAGCTTGCACATGAGCGAAATCCACGGCAAAACTTCCCAAGCCTACAGCAATTAAAATGCCAATTGCCATCAGTAGGGTGCCAAGTGAGCCCGTTTGTTTACGAAAATGTGTTTCGTTGCGGGCACAGAAAAACATATAGATAACCTCCTTTGTTACTCAAGCCGGTATGTAGCAGTTCCATTAATTACAAAACTGTTTCCCAAACGCAGTGGATCTGGATTTGGGAATGCTGGCAAACCAAATTGTCGGCTGAGATAGCGTACTGTAAGGCTCACGGTAGCTGGGTCGCTGGCGGTGTTAAATACAGGATCATCGAATTGCTGTGAGCTGTTGACAATGTTTTGAATGCGTATACGATCAAAGACCTGTGCATTTTGCAGACTACGGTTGTTTGCAATTACTGGATCTTTACCATAAGCAATTGCCAAATCTCTGGAAGCTTGCCGTGCGGCGTGTGCTAATCCATCCTTAATCAAGTATGCATAACTTGCTTCCAAGATTACAAAAACCATTAACATAAAAAGCGGCAATAGTAAGCTTATAGATGCTGCTGCTTCAGCAATAGCGACCCCGTTGCTATGTCTGCATGCGGTTTTCATGTGTGCTTACCTCCTTGTTCGTCAGTTTTAGCTTGTCAAAACAACTATCAACAACCGAGTCGATTTGAAGAGATTATGGTCAGGATCCGCGTCCAAACAGGGGTAGCGCAAGTGATGCAGTACCATTGCCAGACAGTTTGCCTAGCTCATCTTCAACTGTGAGAACTTGGGTGGCTGTGTATTCTAAGTGCTGGACATAAGGACGTGGTTCACGAATAAACCAGTATGCCACTGCCTTGCGTTCACCAGCGTGTAAGATGCGGAGTTTACGGCCGGTATGTAGCTGAATGTATAGATCAATTGAATGATGATCCAGACAATCACCTAATCGCTCTCTACGTCGCCGCATGTTTACCAGACGGCACCACGTACTGCCATCCAGTGGTAGAGCTACATTGCCTGGAAAACGTCTCAGGTACAACTCATGAGTAAGTACACTGATTGGTTCTGCAATTACAAACGGATTCATGTTAACTAACCTCCATTATGTTTGAAATCCTCTCACTTACCCACTTGAAAGACCTGGTCTACCACTCTAGTTAAGGCAAGTTGTTTACCAGTACTGAGGTGCTCCATTCCCCAGTGCTGAGTATGGTCCTCTAACCTTATCTACCGTAACGGCCCTGGCTGCGGCAGTCTTGGTAATCTCATCTAACATTTGTCTATTTGAGTCTGTGCGTGAGTTGCGCAGAGCTCGTAGTAAGGGATGCTTATGTAGGGCATCCACCATTGAAAAGTCGTTTACAACAATGTTTTGTCCATAACTAACTTGCATTAAGAGCATGTATCTACGTGCCAGTCCATCTTTTAAGACAAGCTTACGGGGATCTATTTTGCTTTCTCCACCGGTTAACGTAGCTTCTCTGCCTGGTGACAATGGCACTACATGCTTGTCTACAAGTACATTGACACTCTTAGAACGTTTATCTGCAAGATTCATTACCCTAGTCAGGTCATCTTCTACAGATATGGTGAACGTTGAGCCTGGTTTGGCTATAATTGCCCCATGGGCAGTGTCTATTCGTGTGTTGTGCCTGCTGTGAGCAAGAACGCTCCCGCGCACAAGACGATAATGATCTCGACCAAGCTCAACCAAATGTGCATTATCTGTAACAGGGAAGTCAGGTAAGACAGAAGTAGGCAGATAAGTTAATGGCGTGATATCAGTGTTGGTTTGTGCAAATGCAATATCTTCTGCACCAGTATCTGGGCTCAAGACAGACAGCCCTTGATACTCAATTTGATTGTAGGAAACAGGCATAAAGGTGCTCTTTGTGTCTGATGTCTGCTTTGCCAAAGGCATTTTTGGATCAAGATAGCCCATCTTAGCCGGAGCCTTGCCAGCCAGTTGTTGCTGCCTCATACGTTTAAATGGTGTTAGGTTTTCCAGGCGTTGATTCCGGCAATGGAGCAGCGGATCTTTTTCTATATACTCATCTAAGGGTATGGTGGCTCTAAGAACATAAAGTCCTTCTCTTTCCATTGGCGTTGTACTATATTGTTTTGATACCTCATCTGCAGAAGCAAGATCTTCTGCTGTTAGTTTTTGTGGTGAGACAACCAGCTCTTCGCCTGAGGACATGACCACAAAAGTTGCAGAGCCAACTTGAACTACCACTTCTTCTGTGCCTGGCGTCTCAAGCACAGTAATGCGGGTTGGTTTGGCGTCCTCTGTTTCAACTAATGCCATTGCTTGCGACTTAAGGACTACCTGTGCAAGCTGGGCTTTTACTGTAAGATTGCCTTTACCGGCAGCTACAAGCATGCGACCGTTCTTAACCATTAGTGTGTTGTCTGTGCCAAGCTCAAATTCCGTACCACTAGCTGCCTGCATATATGTTTCTGGTTCATCTTCCGGATAATAGCCAGTACAACTATTTACGGCCACCATTTTTGCTCCGCGGGGTACTGGCTCTGATTGACTGGGACCTTCCGGGGGGAACACTGGCCGCCGTTTAGTGACATCGGTAGTAACCGCTGCAGGAATGTCCAGCAGTGCGTTAATTACCGGTGCACCTGCGGGCGTTTCACCTGGGATTGTTGCTCCTGGAATTGCACCTGGCTCTGGTCCCGGAG
>JACQVM010000059.1 GCA_016209785.1 Candidatus Melainabacteria bacterium
ACCAACATTTGCAGCAATGTCCTTCCTGCCGGCAAAAGTTTAAGGGACTGAATGCCACCAATCAGCTCCTAAGCAATGGTCTAGCCTTACCGGCAGATATCAAGGTTGACTTGTGGGACTCTGTCAAATCACGGTTAAACGAAGACTGTGCCCTTATCCAAAGCGAGCTGTCAGCTTATATAGATCAAGAAGTTGCTACCTTGCGACACCGATCAATTACTACCCATTTGCTAGATTGCCCTACCTGCCGCTGCTTGTTTGAGCAACTAGCAGAAGTAGGGGATATAATCCGCAGCACATACACTCCCAAACTCCCCGCAAACCTTAATCTCTGGCCTGGAATTAAAACCAAGCTGGAGGTCGTACCTTTCCCTGGCAAGGACAAAACACAAAAACGGTTGTCAGCACATAGGTTACATCTTGTGGGCGCTGCAGCTATAGTTGTAGTGATTACCGGTGCATTAGCATTGTTTGTCTTGGGGTCCAGGATCTCAGGTATACAGCCAGTAAGTGCAGAAACTTACTTGCTTGAATCGGCTTTAATGGAACCTGCAGAAAACGTGGAAGCTGTAGTTTATGAAGAGCCTTAAGGTATTAAAGCTTAGTTTTGCCTTAGCGGTGTTGGCCGAATTGATGAGCACGCCGGTGGCCCAGGCAGACGATATCCACTGTAATGTAGATTGGCATAGGCTACAGCTAAGTCCCCAGCAGACCCAACAAATTCAAATGCTCGAGGGACAATGGAATCAAGCATACATGGACCTGCAACCGGCCATAGTTGAAGATCAAAGGAGGTTAACACGCCTTCTTTCAGATCCTAAGTCTGACCCACTGGAAATTATGGCACTGCAACAAGCCATAGCGCGAAAGAAAGAGCAATTGCGATCAGTTGCTACCGCAAACTACCTAAGGAAGCGACAGGTCTTAAATGAAGACCAACAACGATCTCTGGAAGATATGATTCGTCAGGTTTTGGCTACAAGACAAAGAACACTCAACGGACCGTCACAAAGTGATGTTATGTCTGACAGAATTCAAAATTTGTTTGAGCGAGTTCGCAACGTGTGGCCACGCTGATACAGCGTCAAACCCCGGCGTTAACGCCGGGGTTGCCTGGTATGAATGGTAAAATCTCGACAGAAATAATACTTAAGGAGGATTAGTTATGGCTGACAAGAAGTTGGCTGGCAAGAAAGTGCTCATGGTTATAGCCCCTGATCAATTCCGTGATGAAGAACTGCTTGAGCCAAAGCAAGCTTTAATCAATGAAGGAGCGCATGTCGTTGTAGCGTGTCGAAGTTTGTTGGAAGCCAAAGGCATGCTGGGAGCCAAGGTCAAGCCAGATATGCATCTTAAGGATGTGAAATCGCAGGATTTTGATGGTGTGACAGTTGTTGGGGGGATGGGCTCACCCACATATTTGTGGGAAGACAAAGACTTGCACAAACTGCTCCAGGAAATGCACAAGGCAAATAAAGTTGTCTCTGGCATTTGCTTGTCTGGTGCAGTGCTAGCAAGAGCAGGCGTGCTTACCGAAAAAAACGCAACTGTTTGGCCTATGCCCGAGTCAATTAAGGCACTTGAAGAAGGCAAGGCACATTATCAGAAGCAGCCGGTGGTACAGGATGGCAACATTATCACTGCTGTTGGTCCTGATGCTGTGAAGGAATTTGGCCAAGCTATTGTTAATGGGCTATCTCGTCAAACCGCCAAGGTCTAATGATTCAAGCAAAGCTTAAGGCCATTGTAGAACAAGCTATAGCAAAAGCTATTGATGCTGGTGAGCTAAAGCACCTCAGTGCTTGTCCAGTGCCCATTGTAATTGAAGCACCACGTTTGCCTGAGCATGGAGATCTGTCCTGCGGGGTAGCGCTTAGATTAGCTTGCCATGCTAAAACCTCCCCCATTAAAATTGCTGAGACAATTGCTCAATTTTTGGAAGTAAACTCTGAGAATGTAAGCCGGTTTGAGGTAGCTTCTCCAGGCTTTATTAATTTCCACCTAGGAACCGGCTGGCTAGCAGAAGCTCTTTGTGAGGTAATCAAGCTTGGTTCAGCTTTTGGCAAATTAGACTTAGGAGCTGGGCAAAAGGCTCTTATCGAGTATGTTTCAGCTAATCCAACAGGCGATTTGCATATTGGACACGGGCGTGGTGCCGTATATGGGAGCTGTTTAGCAAATCTTTTGCACTTTGTTGGCTTTGCCGTTGAGCAAGAGTTTTATCTTAACGACACAGGCGAGCAAATCAACCAGTTAGGGCGATGCGCGTGGGCAGCATACAAACGTTTGCTAGGGCAAGACGTAGTTTACCCGTCAGAAGGCTATCCAGAAGACTCACTCAAGGATTTTGTAAACCAAGTCATTAAGGAGCATGGGGATAAGTTTCTTTCGTTAAATGACACAGCCGGTGAAGAGACGTTACGTGACGTCACCATGGCCTCAATCATCTTATCCCACAAAAACCTACTGGACCGCCTGGGTGTAAAGTTTAATCGTTGGTTTTCAGAGCTTTCTTTGCACCAAAAAGACCAGGTAGAAGCTGTGCTTAGTGAGTTCTCTAAACGTGGACAAAGCTATGAATCCGATGGGGCTGTCTGGCTCAAAGCTAAAGAATTAGGAGATGAGCGTGATCGTGTCCTCAAGAAAAGTGGTGGCACTACTACATATTTGGCAGCCGATGCAGCATATCATCTAGACAAGTATGAGCGAGGCTACGATCGGCTAATCACCATATGGGGTTCTGATCACCACGGACAGGTCCCTGGACTCAAGGCAGCTGTAAAAGCTTTAGGAAAAGATCCAAACAAGCTGGAAGTAATTTTAACGCAGATTGTCAACCTTTCCCGCAACGGACAGATTGTTCGCATGTCTAAGCGAATGGGAACCGTTGTTACACTAGCTGAGGTTATGGATGAGGTAGGCACTGATGCTGTGCGCTACTACCTAGCAGAGTCTAATCCACAGAACCCCATTAATTTTGATCTTGCTCTGGCAAAACAAACAAGTCGTGAGAACCCTGCCTTTTACATTCAGTATGCTCATGCGCGATGCTCATCCATTTTGCGCAAGGCTCTCGAGCCATCCAACAATCCTGACACACACGAGCTAACGCCAGCCCCAGTAAGCCGGAGCCAATGGGATAAGTGGCTATCAGAGTATAAGAGTTCACCAGAAGTCTTTTCAGCCATCTTTGACCCTCAAATCTTTGCCCACCAGAAAAGGCTAGTGATGCGCCTTGTGTCTTTCCCGGGCGAGATTGAAGACGCAGCCATCACACGTTCACCAGGCAGGCTCGCCAGGTATGCTTACGAGCTTGCTAACGACCTGCAGAAGTTTTATGAAGTCTGTCGCGTTATTACACCAAACGAAGAGGTAACCAGAGCACGCCTGGGACTTATACTTGCCACGAGGCAGGTGTTACAAAACGTGCTGGGAATAATAGGGATATCAGCCCCAGAAAAAATGTAACTGGCAGCAAGGTTTTCTTATAAGACACTTGGGGGTGATACCGGCGACTACCCGGGACAGCCGACTAAGTGTAGACTGGAAGGGGGTAGTCAAGAAACATCAAGTAGGCATTTAGTTGGACAAGCAATAACCTAGGTAAAAGCCATGTACATGGAACAAAAATTCTCCCTAGAACTAACCCCAGAAGAAGGCATACTTATCCTCACCGGCGCTAAGCTTTTGGACAAACTGGTTGCTGGGATAAGCATTCGCGCCAAGGATCGGGACGAACTTATTAAGGAAATCATTGCCAAGATATCAC
>JACQVM010000060.1 GCA_016209785.1 Candidatus Melainabacteria bacterium
CACTTGCACAGAGCCTCTTCCTTCCAGGAGGGCTAACTCCTTGAGATCCCAAAGATACTCGAATAGTCCAGAGTTTGATGCGTGCCGTGGCTGTAAGCGAATGGTGTCATAGACCTTATTGAGCCTCTCCTTTAGCTTGGTGGTAGATACAGTCACCACTGTTTGATCTTCTTGGCTTTGGTTCTTATTGGCAGAACTGCTCATAGTCCAACTCCTTGCAATTTAAGCTGAGCATTCTATTCCCTGATTTTGCAGGTTTAACACCCTGGCTGCCAAGTGATAAGAGTCAAACCCCGGCATTAATGCCGGGGTAGTTGAGTGGAATGTGGCAGAGGTTCAAGCCTCTGCCACACTGACCTTAAATAGACCTCTCCCTTAAGGGAGAGGTCTTCTCTGTACGATAAAACCTGCGACGTTATGACAGGCTTGCTAGGTAGTGCCAGCACGCTGGTGTGCTCAATGAAGAATGTTAAGAAGTGCAAAGCAAAATAATCATGCCGGAAAACGGTATCCTGTCACGGAAATTAAGCTTGCCGTAGACGAAAAAAATTACGAAGTTCAAGATGTTCAAAAGCACATTGAAGAAATAGCTAGTCTTAACCGTCTTGTCTTAAGGATGCCAACACAATCTTTCTCAAGCAAGCCCTTGTGTTGCCTGGACATACTAAAGACGGTGGCGTCATAATCGGTGAATCTCTCTAACACTATGACCGCCGCTTACGGGCAGCCTCTGCTTTACGCTTACGCTTTACGCTAGGCTTTTCATAACGTTCTCTACGTTTAATCTCAGAAAGAATGCCTGCCTTTTGAATTTTCTTTTTGAAGCGCTTTAGCGCTGTCTCGATGCTTTCGCCTTCAGCAACCCTAACCTCTGACAAATGATCTCACTCCTCAAAATAATGCAGTCACAAAACACCGAAGAAACTTCGGACAGGTTAATCTTAGCATCTTTGTATATACTCAACAAGAATACTGCAATCCACCCAGCGATTGTGTAACCATCTCTAAGGCTGGCTAATCAAGTGTTCATGTTATGCTGTCAACAGCACGCGAGGCAGTCCTGATTTTGGGTTTGTAAATCCATGTGGTATTGCAAGCGAGCTTGTTTGCTACTATTGGGAAACTAATCGGGTGAGAAAGCATGCCCAAGTCCAAAAGCAGGTTCACAGTGTCGTGGCTTTCTTGCGACAGATGGAACATATTGGATCTCGTCGGCGTAATTGGAAAAGGGACTGTACCAACGTTTTTGTTGTGCGATGTTGATATGACGTGGGCCGAGAAGTTGCGGTCGCAACTGATGGCTGCCGGACATAGAACTACAGTGACTGCCATTATTGTAAAAGCTATTGCCGTAGCGCAACGCAGGCATCCAGACACCCGAACTGCACATTTGCCCTTTGGTCGTGTGGTTACATTTCACGACATTGTTGCCGGCTTTACGGTCGAGAGATTTGTTAGCTCGCGGCCATCGGTTTTTCTGGGCACGATCAAAAATCCGGACACCAAGTCCGTGGAGCAAATTGCCTTAGAACTAAGGGACTATGCTGAGCGTGATATAGGCGAGATTCCGCAACTGCATGTCGAACATCGATTTTCGTCAATGCCATGGCTCATCCGTCGGCTCATAATTTATCTAGGCATGCTCTTGCCTCCGATTCGTTTGCGCTACATGGGTGCTACCTTTGGGGTAAGCAGCTTGGGCAAGTTTGGTATCCGGGCACTGATCCCGCCTTGTGTGTGTACATCGACGTTTGGTGTAGGTGCTGTCGAACAAAGAGCTGTGGTTAAGGATGGCAAGGTTGATGTGAGGCCCATGATGACCCTCACCCTCAATTTTGACCACCGGCTCATTGACGGCGCACCGGCAGCCCGCTTTCTTGATGAGGTGCGCAACTTGCTTGAAGGTGATCTTGAGACCTGCATTGCCGAAGATGGCGCAGGAGAAACTGGTGGGTTGGTAAGTGCCGATCAGTGAAGATTTTCATCGTTGAGCTTTTGATCAGCCACTGTCTTGCCTGTGGGTGTGGACAGTAGCTGGAATGACTGGAGCTTCTGGCGGATGGCTGGTAGCGCCTCACGGGCTGCTGCTTCTCCGGCTGCCATGGCGTGCTTGGCGTCAGCAATTCTTGTTGATATGAGCCCGATACCATCTACTTGCGGGTGGATTACGATGTCAGCTTTGTCAAGTTCTTCTTGATCCTTTTGGGCAAGATACAGGGTCAGTATTCGTTTGCTCACACTGCCTAATTTGCGAAACGATTCGATGGGTACTTGGCTGACACGCTCGTCAACGTCGACGGCTATGACAATGTCGGCGCCCATTTCCCTTGCTTGTCCAACTGGTACGTTGGCCACCAGCGCGCCGTCGACGAAGAGTTTTCCGGACAGCGGTACCGGGCGCCTGAGCACCGGTACCGCTGAGCTTGCTTGCAGCACCCTACCGAATTCGCCTTCCTTGAGGGCGTAAGCTTTGCCGTCGACCAGATTGGTGGCAAGTGCGCTAAGCGGAAGGACTAGATCTTGAATATTGCGCTTGTCTTGAGGGACAGAGTTGTTCAAGTACTTAGCAAACTTGTTGCCCCTGTAAAATCCGTCATATGGTTTTCTGCCAAGCATCCGTGCCATGAAGAAAATAGGCACAGCGGCAATCCTGACCGGTATGGGGACCGTCATATATGACCTCATGAGCGAGCCGTCTGAGAATTTGGTCCCAATCTCATCTGCTGTGAGCCCAGCGGCATATAGTCCGCCTACGATGGCGCCCATGCTTGTTCCGGCAATCATATCAATGGGAATGCCTTCTTGAGCCAAGACCTTAATCACACCTACATGAGCTGCACCCCTTGTCCCGCCGCCGCCAAGGGCTAGTCCGACCCGTGGTCTTTTCCCAGAAGCTGGGTCATGGCAATCTTTGCTTAAGACCGGCAGGCATGCCTGGAAGAAAATGAGAATAGCTGCACACAAGTTGCTTGCTATGGTTTTGAGGAGTCTTTGCCTTATCATTTTGCTTTACTTGACAGCGGACTGTGTTGCTTGCTCGGGATTAACGGTTGGGTGCTCAGGTTAACTTGGGCAGCCCAGTGCGCAGTATAGCCTAGGCAAGTCAGCTAAAACTTGGTTCTTTCCCAAGATTCACCAAGGTAGACTGGATGCACTCTTAAGCTTCTGATTGGGCGGTTGCTTGGGCAATGAGCTGCTGAGAAATAGTTGGTGGCACTGGTGAGAGATGGGCAAACTTCCAGGTGTAATAACCAAGACCAAGGGTGAGTGTTCTTAACTCAATAATGTAATCCCAAAGCTCGGCTTGTGGCACATGGGCATTTACCTCGTCCCAACCGGAACGGGTAGAGCTTGCCCCATAAACTAAGATTTGACCGCGGCGCCCGTTGAGTTGACTAAGAACGCCTGAGGTGTAATGGTTGGGCACGATCACAGTAACTTCTGCAATTGGCTCCAGGATGATTGGG
>JACQVM010000061.1 GCA_016209785.1 Candidatus Melainabacteria bacterium
ACCAAACTCGGTTGGCACAGAAATACCTAAATAACCTGACTTTCCTAAAGTCTCTAAGAATGCTTTGAGGCTTATTTGATGAGCCTCGAGATTTTTAGCCTGGGGAGCTATAAATTCTCTCGCAAACCGACGATATAGTTCTTTTGTTGCTTTTTGTTCGTTGCTTAAAAGTGTGTTCACTGTTTTCACCACTACACTCAGCCGATTTTAACATTGCTGAGATCCCAGCATTAACCAATAGTGCCCAAGATAGATCAACTACTGGCTCTGTTAAGCTTGCCATATGATTACAACCATCCAGATGAGCCCGCTGTCTTTTGTCAACAATTGCCTAAGATACTTAGCCTGCCTTTGCCAAGGAAAGCCACCAATTGAACCTGATGAGCTTGTCTTAGAGCATCTGCTTATTTATCACAGTTTAGTTGGTTCAACTCCTGTCAACCTCCAAGTGTTTAAGGATGTTCGGGCCGATATTATTTCCGCTGTACAAAGACGCGACAGTTTAAGTCTAGCTATTGCTCTTAAGCTTCCCCCACTTTCATGGGAAGAACAGTTAAAGACAATATGTGCCGAAATAAAAACCACTGACCTAGCAGCATTAGTAGAAACTTTGCTACCTGCACACAAAACAAGTGACACAGCATCAAATGACCTATTAAGTAATGACGACTGGACTGTCCGAGCTAACGTTGCTAACTTGTTGGGCTACTTAAAAATTGAAGAGTCCGTACCACGTCTTGTCCAGGCCCTGGAAAGTTCAAGGGCTGGCATGGCAAAACCAGCATTTCCATATATAGCCATGTCCTTGGCTCACATTGGAACTGACAACGCAAAAGCTGCACTTGTTTCATGTTTATCTAGTAGCGAGCCCTGGTTTGTCGTTGATGCAGTACGCTCTCTTACTTTGTGGCCACTGTCGGGAGTTGCCGACGAGCTATCTAATGCCATGCTTGTGCCACATCATTTGTCTGACTACATGGCAGTAGCAATTGCACGTCGTTATTCCATAATAGAACTTCTCCAGCATCCCACTCCTACCGTGGGTCAATGCGCCCTCGAGGTTGTCATTGGTGTCATTAAAGCTTCCAGTAGTACCTACGGTGCCAATGTTGTGGAAAACACTAAGGTTTACTTAGGCTGGCCTTTTATCAAAGAAGGTTTAAACACACATCCAACACCTCGTCAAATAAAGGCCTCTCTTGAGCTATCGCGATGGCTAGAAAGTAACCTGCCTAGTTTTGATCCTGCTCTGCCAGCAACATCTCATCAATTAACAGCAGACCACCTGGGACATGTTGTTCTTGCCTCGTTGCAGTGGCATAAGCCATCTACACAAGACTCCCAGGTACGCCATGCCATTGAGCTTGCCGGAGAACTTCACCTCACTTTGGCCGTACCTAAACTAATTGATTTGCTTGAGTCTAAGTCCGCCTTTCTAAACGAGACCATAGAATCACTAGGAAAGCTTGGCGATGCATGTGCTGCACAGGCACTTGTTTCCCTGGGCTCACAACTAGTAAATTTAGCAGAGCGTTCAGCACGCCCTGCTAGTGCTCATGCTGTCACAGAGGTAGACCCAGATAGCGCTTATAGTTACTGGTTAATCTTAAAAGCCCTTGGCCAGCTTAGGACAAGCATGTCCTGGCCATTCCTTTTGCAAGCCACCAATGACTTTGCTGCTGACAAACGTATGCAGGCACTTTCCTCTACAATTCACTTGTGTAGCTCCGTTACACCTGACAAACAAACCAAGGAGCAAATTATCAAAGCAGTTGCCCAAGGTTTACGGGATCCTAACCTTGGAGTAAGACAAGTTGCTATTGCAGGAGTTCAATCCTTGGGCCTAATAGAGTTCCTGCCTGACATCCTTACAATTTCATGCTCTCGAGAAGTTTCTCTTAGAAACCAAGCATTTCAAGCACTACAATCACTTGCCCAGTCGGGACACAGCAAGGCTGTACTTAAGGCAACAAAACAACGGCTAGCCTGGGAGCTTAACCAAGATAAGCGCAACCGCTTTGTTAGCTTCTTAGACTGCCTCAAATGACAAGTGATTGTGCTGGCACGGTGCGTTAAACCGTGATAAGGTAATAGATGCTAGTTACTGGCTCTTAGCACATAGTGCAACTGGAAAGGTCAAGTAAAATGGCTTCCTCAGATCCAGGACAGTCCCCTGGCGAGCAAGGCATAAGGCCTGAAGGCTCTGAGCCGTCAATATCAGGTGAAAACCAAGCTCAGGAAGAATCACCTGTAGTTGCTGAATTGCATCAGCATCATATCTCCAAAATTCTGGATGAGGTGTTAGAAGAACCAGAACCAGAAGTTTCTACACGTCGGCTTAAACACCCAATGATTCTTGATCTTGCTTTAGGCATTGGACTACTTGTGGCAATGGGAGGCTTTACCGTCGGACTGTTTAAGATGTATTTGACCCATTCTGCAGAACAAAGCATTACTCAACAGAATTACAAAGCAGCAATTGCTATCCTCAAGGGCGCTCCCCTGCCAGGTTTCTTTTCTATCCCTGGCTCAGATCCAGAAGAACTTTTAAGCCAAGCCCTTTACCTTGATGCCATGGAAAAGTTAGATGTAGACAGCGACGTCGATGGTGCACTCAAGGAACTCCAACAAATCAAACCAGGATCACGTTATTTTACTCTGGCTCAAGAAATCATCGAGGAGCATTTTGAACCATCAGCCACCAGACTCCAGGGTGGCACACAACATATTGAAACAAATCCTGTAAACCCAGTTGAAAAAAAGCCTATTTTGCCCGAGCCACCTTCAGAAGGAAGCCAGTAACAGTCAACGTAAAGTGAGCAAGGTTTACGACCAGGTATACAAGCTTGTCTGCCTCATTCCGCCAGGCAAGGTCCTAACCTATGGGCTTGTCTCTTACCTCATCGACAGACAACTTAGTGCACAAGGCGTTGGCTGGGCTTTAGCTGCCTTAGCTTCCCACAGACGTACTGCTGATTACTCCGTTGCTAATGTGCCATGGCATCGAATTATAAACAGCCGTGGAGGATTGAGCACCTACAAAAACCTCAATATTGCTCCTAATTTGCAACGTCAACTGTTAGAGGCTGAAGGTGTTACTTTTGATCAAAACGAGCATGTAAACTTACAGAAACACCTTTGGACTGAGCTCACAGATTTATCTAAAATCCAAGCAACTACTGGGCTTTTGCGCTAGAGCCTGGTGTAAGAC
>JACQVM010000051.1 GCA_016209785.1 Candidatus Melainabacteria bacterium
AAGCAAATCCATATGACTACATGCTTCTTCTGGAAGCATGGGTTTCAAAGGGAATCTTTTAGCACGTACAATCCGAGGACGGATTTCCTCAAGCGTTAGTGCTTTTCTTACTTCCTCGTCACTGTCAAGTTCTGGGCTGACATCGATGGCTATGGCAAGCTCTCGCTCTCTTGTCTTGTTGCCTCGGTGGTAGTAGCGTGTCTTAAACTTACGTAGCTGTCGCTCAATCTTATTGGCTACAAGATCAATAGAAGCGTACATGTTCTCAGTAGATTCCTCGCCTCGAATGATGCTGCCGTTGAGCTTAATTGTTACCTCTGCTGTCTGGCTGTCAGCAATGGAAGGATTTTTAGCTACACTTAAAAGTGCTTGTATCTCAAGTGGGTGATCAAAGTGCTTTTGTGCTCTTTGGAGCTTCTCCAAGAGATACTCCTTGAGCGCTGGGGTTAGTTCAATGTTGCGTCCGGTTACGACGACGTGCATGTGCATACCTCCGTTCTATAAGGAAATTACCGGAAGTAGTGATTTCCATGTTCAAATTAAGCTGCGCCAATTGCTAGATCCTTCAACTGGACATAAAGATGCTACTGGATGCTCGACCTTATACATTTTCAAAGTTGTTATTAGAATAACACCCAATGCCTGGGAGGCTACGTAGATTTAATGGAAAGCCCGTACCCAGCAGTCTTTCTAATTTCAGTCTACCCTCATTTGAGCTTAAGCAATCATCTGACAGTAGATCTTGCTTCTTGTCATGTCGTTGTTGTTACCTAAGCCCGCCCCTGGCAGCTAGCAGGATTTGAGCTGCATCCATGTAGTTTACAGGATTGCTAGCGTAGGCACTAACTTGCTTTGCCTCAGCAAAGGCTGCTTGAACCAGCCAGCGGTCACCTCGGGCTTTAGCGATGCTTGCTTGCGGTAAGGACCTGGCACCAGAAGATTTAAGCTCTAAGAGCCGGGCAACTAAGATTAGAGCATCTTTGGAGTCAATGGGTGAGGATAGCATTGCCTCTAACTGAACGGACTCAGGAACTGCCTCGATCAAGCCAGCGCTAGCTAAGATTTGCCAAGCTTTAGTCTGCGATAGGGCTGAGGCATGTGGCAAACTGTTGATGGTCACTAGGGCTTCTTGGGTGTGGGCATAAAGAAGTTGCACCACAAGCCGATAAAACTCTCCCTTGGCAACCATTTGGGCAGGATCATGCTTGGGTGGTTCTGCTAAGAGTCCTGATTTTGTTAATTCTTGGTAGGCAGCTAGCCTAAAGCGGGAATTGGTCTGGAAATAGTCACTGTAACGAGCCATCTGAGACAGTTGTTCGACTGTTGGTCTGTGATTAGGGTACAAGCTTGCACTAGTTGCCTCCGCGTCCTTGCATGCTTTTAAGAATTTTTGTATTGCGCCTGGGTCAGTGCCCATCCCATCACCAATGGCATGTATTTCAATGTCTGACCGTCCGATGAGCTGCCGAACGGCTTGTATTGTGGAGACAGTGTAGGTATAAGGATCAAGATTTTGGTATCGGCCAGCCCAGTACGACATAGGTGCAATTACATCCCAGTGTTGGGCAAGTAGTTTCCAGGGGGTGCGTGCTACCTCGGGAGCTCTATTAAGTGGGCTGAAGACCACTGCTGTCATTGGATAGTTGGGTCCAAGAGCCTGACGTACCTGGGTGCTGTATAGCTCAACACGCCAGTCGTTGAGGTTTTTTTCTAGGTTGCCGGCTACGCCGTCGACTAGCTCACCTTGCGGGCTCTCAAACCGGGCAGCGCCAATTAACTTAGCAGCATCTGATTTTGGGTCTATTAGTTCGGCAAAAGACCAAGCTATTACCCTTAAGTTGTGCCGGTGGCATGCCTCAAGCAGCGCCCCCAGCTTCTCAGGGCTCCGGATGGCCTCCGTATTGCTGCGCGAGGTCTGAACAAAAACGTTGCCAATGCCGTAAGACTGAAGGCGTGAGCAATAAACGTCCAGGTCACCGTCTGGATAATGCCAAAGGTTTATCCATATACCAGGTGCGTCTGATAGCCCTGGTGGCGATAAGTCACGGAAGTTATTTGCACGACAAGATAAGCCAAGGATTAATAATAAAAAGACTACCCCAGCTATAAGTCCATTAGTTAATTTCATGGACACCTTGCTTTCTAGCTTTATCCAACCTTACACCCATTATAAATGTTTGCAACCGACTAGATTGGGCTTGGGCAACCTGCAAGGCAGCAACAGCTTGCAGGCAAGGCACATGCCAACCAAAACAATTGTGTACCCAAGGTAAAGTTGGATGGTAACTGCAAACCGTTGCGCTAATGCCAGGACGTAATGGTAGTTGGTCAACTGGTGAGATAATTGCCACCATCCAGTGCAAAATTTCTTGAAAAGGTTACATGAAAATTGCTTTGGCCCAAATTAATCCGACAGTTGGTGATGTAGAAGCCAATGTAGAGAAAATTCTAGCTTTTGGCTCACAGGCTAGAGAGGCAGGTGCACGCTTGGTGGTCTTTCCGGAGCTGGCTGTTTGCGGATATCCACCTATGGATCTGCTTTTAAAGGATAGCTTTGTTCACGCCAATTTGGCAGGGCTTAATAAGGTGAGGGAAAAGCTCAATGGTATTGCAGCAGTTCTAGGCTTTGTTGACCTTAATCCTGGTACAGGGCGCCCTTTGTACAACTCATGTGCTGTGCTGGAAGAAGGCAACATAAAGGCCGTTCAGCACAAAACCTTGCTCCCAACTTATGATGTTTTTGATGAAGATCGTTATTTTGAGCCAGCTTCTAGCTATGTGTGCTGTGAGATAGATGGATTGCGTTTAGGTTTGTCCATCTGCGAGGACATTTGGAACTACCGCGAGCTTTACCCTCGACCTCGGTACCAAATAGATCCTATTGCAAAGATTATTGAGCACAGGCCAGATGTGTTGTTTAACATTTCAGCCTCACCATTTACTGCTACTAAGCACCATATTCGGCAGGAGTTGGTACGTAATCAGGCTCTAAGCCATAATCTTCCGGTCATCTATGTTAATCAGGTGGGTGGCAATGACGAGCTCATATTTGATGGGCGTAGCATAGCCATTAACTCGCAAGGCAGGCTAATAGCCAGGGCAAGTGCTTTCGAGGAAGACCTTTTGATTGTAGACTTGGACAGCCCGTCTGGAACAATTCGTGAGTGTCCAGAGGACGAGACCATCAACACATATATGGCGCTTGTGCTTGGAACCAAGGACTACATGCACAAGTGTGGTTTTAACCAAGCTGTAATTGGTCTATCCGGTGGGATTGACTCTGCTGTCACTGCCTCTCTTGCTTGCCGAGCTATTGGGCCAGAAAATGTTCTTGGGATAGCTATGCCTTCTCCATACTCGTCCTCTGGAAGTGTGGAGGACGCAAGGTGTTTAGCTGAGAACTTAGGTATTAGGTTTCAGGTTATTCCTATAAACGAGCCTATGCAATCTTTTTCTAAACTGCTTACACCACATTTTGACCGACGGTACCCTGACGTTACGGAAGAGAACATACAGGCACGTTTGCGTGGGCTCATTCTCATGGCTTTGTCTAATAAATTTGGATATTTGGTGTTGGCTACTGGCAATAAGTCAGAGCTTGCAGTGGGCTACTGTACACTTTATGGTGATATGTGCGGGGGACTGGCAGTCATTTCTGATGTCCCTAAAATGATGGTGTATGATCTGGCCAGATACATTAATGAAGAAGCTGGAAAAGATATAATTCCAGTCTCTACTATGGAGAAAGCCCCTTCGGCAGAGCTACGTCCTAACCAACTTGATCAAGACACTTTGCCCCCATATGTGGTATTAGATGGAATAATTCATGCGTATGTAGAGCAGCGCAAGGGTCTGGAGGATATTGTTCGCCTGGGGTATCGGCCGGAAGTTGCTATGGATGTTGTCAATCGTATTGATCGTAACGAGTATAAGCGTTACCAGGCTGCCCCTGGGCTAAAGGTGACTGCAAGGTCGTTTGGTTTTGGTTGGCGTATGCCAATTGCCCACAGGTTCCGTGAACATCTTCATGAAGGGGTGTCTTAAAATGATCGGATTGGAGGAGGTTTTGAATTGTCATGAGTAAACAAGACGACGAAATTGAGGAGAAGCTTGCCAAACTGGAGGCTACCATTTCACAGGACTCACGTGAGCTTTTGTCAGTTCCTTCCAAGTCTGCTGAAATAGTGCCAGTTGGTGGAGACACCGTAAAGTCCGATTTGTACCTTATTGCTGGTTTTGGCTTGCTTTTAACTGGACTATTTCTTGTTTTTAATCATGTTCACCTAGGAACTGGCTTCCTGTCATGGTTTGGTCTGGCAGGACAAGGATTTGGGCTAATTTTAATACCACTTGTTGCTGGGATTGGACTAATTCTTTATGACCACAAGAAAAGACTAGGTTGGATGCTTACAGCAGCAAGCGTTGCTTTGCTGTTGTTTGCCATTTTGTCGCAGCTGGTGATGACTTTTCCGCCAATGTCACTTCTAGGATTAATCATTATGCTTTTGCCTTTTGCCTTTGGCGGGGCATTGCTTATGAAATCCTTTGAAATGCGGAAGTCGTCTGGTCAATGATGTGCTCAATGACACAGACTAGCTCGGCCATTATCTTAAGACAAAAAGCTTCTGGGATAGGTATTTTGCTTATTGACTGTCCTGGGAAAGCAAACTTTCTTACACGTGCTGTAATGAGTGAACTAGGGGCTGTGCTGGATTGCATTAAGGACAATCCAGAGATGAAGGCACTAGTGGTGCTCTCGGGCAAGAGTGACTCTTTTGTCTTGGGTGCAGATTTGCACGAGATTATAAAGATTACTAGCGAGTCTCAGGCGTATCAGATGTCCAAGCAAGGACAAGAGGTTTTGGCAAAGTTTGCGAGCCTTGGCAAGCCGACTGTTGTAGGAATTCATGGGCAGTGCTTAGGTGGTGGACTAGAGCTGGCTCTGTGGTGCCGATATCGTATTGCCACTACTGACCCAAGCACAGTTTTAGCTTTGCCAGAAATTAGATTGGGGATTGTTCCGGGCCTCGGTGGTACTCAGCTTTTACCTCGCCTAATAGGTGCTAAGGCAGCTCTTGAGATTGTTTTTTCATCAGAGCCAATCTCAGCAGCCCACGCTAAAGATATTGGGCTGGTTGATGAGCTTGTTTGCCCAGATGATTTTCTTCCGCGCCTGGAGGCAAAAGCTCAATCCATGGTGTCAGCCCAACAAGCAGATTCCCTGGGCTCGTGCAATGGGCTAACTGACTTGTTGGCATCACGAGCCATCAACCTGAGCCCCGAAAAACAAGCTACATTTTTTGCCATGGCAGAAAGATCTGTCCGTATTAAAACTAAAGGCAATTATCCGGCCCATACTCGGGTAATTCAGCTCATGAAAGACGGATTGTCTCAGGGACTGGAAATTGGTCTTGAGCTGGAGGCCAAGGCGTTTGGTGAACTTGCTGTAAGTGATGTTGCGCGCAATTTGCAGGTTTTGTTTTTTAGCACTGAATATGCAAAAAGGGGAGCAACTCTCTTGTCTCGGAAGACAGGTCAAACCCCGGCATTAATGCCGGGGTGTATTGAGGAATTTGGCGGGGGCTTGCACGCCCGCCAAACAGATCTGAAAGACCCCACCCTTAAGGGTGGGGTCTCCGCGGAGCGGGATAGCGCAGTAGCAACAG
>JACQVM010000067.1 GCA_016209785.1 Candidatus Melainabacteria bacterium
ACACATGAGCCAGGAAGGACAAGCCCAAGATAGTAAGTCGTCCGAATGTTGTGGCGCTCAAGGGAAACCACCAGTAAGCCAAACAGGTGGTCAAGGAGCCAGTGAGACAGTTAAGACACCAGCCGACGAGATGGTCAAACGCCGCTCACGCTGGCAAAGTAGCTTGGCTGCATTGCGCTATGTGAGCAACGTCTCGAAAGACAACGAGGTAAAACTTCGTGATACCGACCGAGCAACCAGCTTATGGCTGTTAGTTGTCTGCATTCTTGCAGTGCTTTGTCTTGTGCTACCACAATTTGCCCAATCAGCACCAGGACCACTCGGCTGGCTATTTGGCTTTATGGCTATGCAGCGTATGCCCCTTGTTCTGGCAGCTGATGTCTTAGTGGGAGTAGCACTGCTTATGTATGTGGCTAACCGTTTTGGCATAGTGACTACCCTAACCCCTCGGCAGGCACTGTTAACATGGCAACTGATGCTTGGCTCGAGTCTTCTAGGGATTTTTCTGGCGGTGAATCTTGGTGCCATTATTTCCTTTGTGGTGGCCAACTCTGCACGTATTGTCATTCCTCAGTAAGACCTTGTTGCACAACTTAACGCTTGTCCCTGTCAATCCAGTGTCAAATATTATTGGGTAGATGTTTGCAGTCATGATGTAAGGATTTAACAGATCAATTTTAAGGAATATACAAATGAAAGTAAGCCTCGAAAAACAGGGAAAAAACTTGGTGCAGTTAGGGCTAGAGCTCGAGCCAGACAAAGCACTTAAAGCCTATGAGGTAACTTGCCGTCAGTTGAGCCACAAGGTTAATATTCCTGGATTCCGTAAGGGCAAGGCACCAAGAAATATACTTGAAAAAACCCTTGGCGTTGATTACATAAAACGAGAAGCTTTGGAGCACCTTGTTCCACAATTGCTTAACAAAGCTATCTTGGATGAAAATCTTGACGTAATTACTGAACCAGAAATTGACTCTTATAATTTTGAGCTTGGTCAGCCACTGATACTTAGTGCTACCTTTGAAGTTAGACCGGAAGTAACTCTTGGTCAGTATCAGGGAGTAAAGGTAAGTGTTCCTGAAGCTATGCTCCCACCGGATGCCTTAGATCGTGCTTTGACAAGCGTTGCCGAATCAAAAGCCAGCCTGCAACCAGTGGCTGGCAGGCCTATTGTAATGGGCGATACTGTTGTCTTAGATTTTGAATGTTATGTAGCCAACAAACTTGTGGAAGGCGGCAAGGCTGAGAGCCTAATTCTGGAGATGAAAGAAGGAAATTTTTTAGAAGGTTTTTGTGAGCAACTTGTCGGCAGGCAGCCAGATAACACCTGTGAAGTCAAGGTACGCTTCCCTGATCATTATCGAAATACGGAGCTTGCGGGCAAAGATGCACTTTTCAAGGTTGCCTTAAAAGGGATCCGACAGCGTGTTGTGCCAGACAAAACTGATGAGCTGGCTCGCTTGGTAGGACAAGAGTCCCTGGACACGCTTCAGGACCTGCTCCGGAAGCAACTGGAAATGGAAGTACATGGGGAAAATGAAAGTCGGGCTCAAAAGGCGGTAGTTGAAGCTGTGATTGCTAATGCTCAAGTAGACATACCAGATACCATGGTCGACCGTGAACGTGAGCTGCTCATGAGACAAGTGCAGACAGTCATAGAGCAAAATGGCCAAGACTGGGCAACCTTCCAACAAGATGCCAATTTTACTGAGATTAGCAACTCCAAACATGATGAAGCACGGCATCGTGTTTTAACAAGCCTAGTCTTGGGTGCTGTAGTGCGAGCTGAAAAGATGGCAGTTAGCCCTGAAGAAATGGTTCCTTTGCTGTCTGAGCTAGCTTCTAGACACTGTGTGTCAATCGAGAAATTGGTGCGTGATATGGAGGTACGACGCCAAGTAATGGAGGAAATTTTGACTCAAAAGGTGGTGCGGTTCCTTGTAGAGCATGCTGATGTTAGCTTTACCCCTGACACCACGGAGTCCACGGAGCAGGGCTTATAATATATCTGTTGACACAACAATCTAATCTTGTATCGTTGCCCTAACCGACCATATAAAGTTAAATGGTTCATTAATTTAGATAGGAATGTTCACTATGACAGGGTCACCTTACTCTTGCCAAAAGCTCCTCGATATTTGGAGCTTAAGTCCTCTTGCCCAGCATCCAGCTTTGGATTATTTTCCTCCGACAGTTATTGAGACAACAGCACGTGGCGAACGAGCTTTTGACATCTTCTCTAGGCTATTGCGGGAGCGCATTGTCTTTTTAGGCATGCCTGTAGATGACATTGTGGCAAACCTGGTGGTGGCCCAGTTGTTGCTGCTAGAAGGTGAGGATCCAGAAAAAGACATTCGCCTCTACATCAACACTCCAGGCGGCTCGGTAACGGCCGGCATAGCTATTTACGATACTATCCAGCACATTCGTTCAGACGTATCCACAATATGTTTAGGACAAGCTGCAAGCATGGGTGCATTTTTGTTGGCTGCTGGTGCTAAGGGCAAGCGTCTAGCACTTCCTCACTCTCGCATCCTTATCCACCAGCCATTAGGTGGCGCACAAGGGCAAGCAACGGACATCGAGATTCAAGCACGGGAAATTATCCGTATTAAGCGCCAGTTAAATGAATTACTTGCCCTCCATACAGGTCAGTCCGTGAAACAAATTGAAAAGGATACTGATCGCGACAACATTATGACCGCAGAGGAAGCCAAGGAATACGGAATAGTCGATGAGGTAATTGTCAGACTAGACCAACAGCCAAGCTTGGCCACTGTATAGGGCCTCTGGGCAAGGCTGCCGGAATCAACCACTCACCAGAAGCAGGGAAACCCAATGCCAAAGCAATCAGACAACCGGCTAAAGTGCTCGTTCTGCGGCAAAAGCCAGGACCAGGTTAAGAAATTGATTGCCGGTCCTGGTGTTTATATTTGCGACGAATGTGTTGATCTATGTAACGAAATTCTCGACGAAGAGTTATTTGATGGTAGCCCACACAGTGCCTCTTCTGAGACAGTTTTGCCTCAGCTTGTTGATGTGCCCAAACCACAGGAAATAAAGACATTTCTTGATCAACATATTATTGGGCAGAACGTTGCCAAGAAAATATTGGCAGTAGCTGTCTACAACCACTACAAACGGATTAGCCACAACTCTGAGCTGTCAGATCAAGTTGAAATCCAAAAGTCCAACATTCTCTTGGTTGGACCTACCGGTTCTGGGAAGACCCTGCTTGCCCAAACCTTAGCAAAATTGCTGGACGTTCCTTTTGCCGTTGCTGACGCAACTACCCTAACTGAAGCCGGCTATGTTGGCGAGGATGTGGAGAACATTCTCCTTAGACTTTACCAGTCTTCTGATTACGATATCAAGAAAGCTGAGCGTGGCATCATATACATTGATGAAATAGACAAGATTTCGAGAAAGTCCGAAAATGTTAGTATCACCCGTGATGTCAGCGGTGAAGGCGTACAGCAAGCGCTACTCAAGATGATTGAAGGAACGGTAGCCAATGTTCCGCCCCAAGGTGGGCGAAAACATCCACATCAAGAGTTCATACAGATAAACACAGCCAACATTCTTTTTATCGTTGGCGGTGCCTTTGTTGGATTGGACAAGATTGTAG
>JACQVM010000058.1 GCA_016209785.1 Candidatus Melainabacteria bacterium
CAATTTTACGGACTAGCGGCATAAAGCCCATATCGAGCATGCGATCAGCTTCATCAAGTACCAATGCCTGGATCATCGAGAGATTGGCAACATTGTTCTGCAGATGATCAAATAATCTGCCTGGAGTGGCCACAATCACATCTACCCGGCCGTGAAGAGCTCGTATTTGTCGATCGTATCCGGTGCCACCGTAAATAGTGACAACTCGCAAGTTGGCATGTCTACCAAAACGTTCAAACTGAGCAGCTACCTGTATTGCCAGTTCGCGTGTCGGCACCAAAACTAGCGCTCGCGGCCTTCTGCTTTGTGTATTAGTTGAAGCTTTGAGCAATTCAATAATGGGCAAGGCATAAGCAGCAGTTTTACCTGAGCCAGTTTCAGCCGATGCCATTAGATCTTGCCCGGACAAAACAATTGGAATTGCTCTTTCTTGAATTTCGGTTGGCCTTTCATACCCAAACCCTTCTAAAGCAACAGAGATTTGCTTGGACAGGCCAAGCTCATAAAAATTTGTCAATGTACATCCTTTATTGCAGTGTTGGCTCAGCTTGATAGCTAAGTCCGATGAGTCTCTAACAAGCGACTGAAGACTCTTCCTTCATTTACTGCAATAAAAGGCAAAACCTGCAATCATCCTATGGCTATATAAGACAGAGCAACTTTGCTCATGCACCATATGTCTTATCAGAACTCGGGCATTATTACACAATGGTTACCTAGATGTCAAAAGCATAAGCCTCCACGGCTACATTGTTAAGAACAATTGCCTGTAAATGAGCTACAAAGGAGTGTTTGTGATCATCTGGGTAGACGCTGACGCTTGTCCAGGACCCGTGCGTGACATTATACTGCGAGCTTCTCGTAGGCTTAAGGTTAAGACAATATTTGTAGCCAATAAGCAACTTTATCTAGGTCAGTCAGACAATGTGTCACACATTCAAGTTGAACAAGGGCCAGACGTAGTAGACGCTTACATTGTCTCCCAGGCAGTGTCCGGTGATTTTGTCATCACACAAGACATTGTGCTTGCCGCACAATTAATCAACAACGGAATTAGCGTTCTCAGCCCGCGTGGCACTCTATACACTCCAGATAATATTGCCAATCACTTAGCGCAACGAGATCTACTGCAAGAACTACGGGACCAAGGTGAAATCTTAGGTGGTCCTAGCCCATTCAATGAAAAAATCAAGCGACAGTTTGCTAATCACTTCGACGCAGAATTGCACAGACTTCTTTCTAGCACAGAGAATCGTTTTGATTAGTGACAATCCACAATAGTTACCCGGCAACACGCTTGGACAAAATGACCACAAGAAACTTGACCTGTTTAAGACGGAGTTTACAGCAGCGCTCCAGCCAGTAACCTAACATCCTTGGTTGATTCCCACATCTTACGCAAGACATAGAAGTTGTCGTCTGGCTGCAGCATTAGTTGGGCTAGTTCATCAATCTTAGTCAGTTCTCTGGTGGAAAGATTGTCAAAGTTTCCGATGCGGACATGCTCGGGACAGTGAAGATAAATGATCTCGTTGTTCATCAGGCAGTGCAAGTCGTAATACAACCCCCACGCAATAGGCATTAGTCCTTCAAATCCGCCAGCATTCCAAAATCTCTGTGGATAAGCTTTGCCATCTCTCACGCTTAACCAGGCATCTGCTGACCAGTCAAATACATCGCTTGGCATATCAAATGGATCGAACTGCAAATCTTCCAAACAACAATCAACATCAATTGTGATCCAACGCTCGTGCGTTGTTTCCCAATATTGCGTAATCCAATGATCACAACTTGTTCCTGTCCTGGGTGATGCATATGGATCAAACCCTGAGCGAACTCGTGCAGATTTACCCTTGGCCTTCAGAATAGACGCCATGAGAATAGCCACAAATCGGCAAGTAACAATTAGCTTGTTCTCCTCGCTCCGATTACAAACAAATCCCCGGTTATCCCGGCGATAAAGTTCAGCAAGCATCGCCGAGGCAGTTGGTAAGATGTCGTCTTCCGCCTGCCTCCACCATGGCACCTTCGTCATGTCGCCATAACGTAAGTCAGCATTTGAGCCAGTATTACCGTTGAACAGCGTCACCCGATGAATTATCTGTCGTCGAACAAGCTCACCAATCTCTCGCACATCATCCGGCAGCTCACCAGCCAACATGTCCATATACGGACCAGGATTGGTGAACGTGCTGAACTGGCGATAATGCGCAAGAATATCTGAATTCATGCAGTAATCATACTATCCCTGCCGGCTCACAGATTATCGCACCAGGTGATACATCCATACAGACAACCTTGCCAACACAATAGTTGCATCATGGCAAACAACCTGTCTAACCTTTGCAAGCAGCACCATCAAGGAGTCAAGATGCAACAAATTATTTCACAATACGACTTGTCGACAGTCTCACTGGTTATTCTGTACATCAGTCGACTGGTAGATCTGTCGTATAGTTGACTGGTCGATAACATACAGGACATTCTCACCAAGGCTTTACATCCTACGTTCAGTCCTTGCTTCAGCCAGGTTACCCAAAACCATAATTTGCAGGCTTCAAGATCAAGATTGGTGTATGCTTTTAGGCACGTTGTTTAATTTGTCAACATACCAACAAGCCAAGCTCTAAAGTCAAGATTGGGTATGGAGGCAGTTCCAGACAATACTGCAAAAACTAGCTGAAAGGCTTACATAGGAGTCCAGCTTGTTTAGCCTTTACGCAATTCTTGGCCTTCAAGAAAATGCCTCAGATGAGGCAGTCAAGGCAGCTTATAAGCGCTTATGCCAAAAGCTTGACACCAGCAACTATGAAACTGGGTCAGTTGGCTACCTTCAGGCTGCAAAGTGCCTGGAGGCTGTTCAAGGTGCGTTTAAGACACTTACCAACCCAGACTTACGTGCAGCCTATAAAGACGCCTGGAGCACATCCTGGACCCAAGGACAAGTTCAAGACACCCAGCCAAAGTTAGGACAGCTATGCGTGGCTTCTGGGATGATTACCTTAGAAGAACTCAACGAGGCAGTTCAAAGTCAAACCACCTTACGCTTGCCTTTAGGACAAATTCTCCAAGAACAAAGACTTATCTCCCAGGCTGAACTAGACGGCCTGCTGTTAGGTCAAAACCTTGTTGCCTTGCCTGCCGACTGTCCTCACTCGATTGGCCAAAGGCTAATTGCACTCGGGCTCGTCTCAGAAGACATGGTCCGCATTGCCCTTATCGAGCAAAGAACCTTTGGCAAACTACTTGGTGAAATCCTTGTAGGGCATGGCTGGGTAGACAAGAGTGTTTTTGATGCTCTTCTTGCTACTGACTAACGGTCACCAAACCCTTTACTGGCTGTGCTTTGAGGTCATAAGGCACAGAAAGCAAAACATAATATACATTATCAGATCTTCTGGTCTGGCCCTTTTGGTTCCCTGCCATCACTGACACCACTAACTGCTGAAGAGCCTGAGGAAACAGCAAACTGTGTTGTCAGCCGTGTACGAGCACTTGTTTTCTCCAGTTGACCCACAAGTGCTCTATGGACAAGTAGCGGCATCGTAAAGTCATAGTTTGCACCGTCCACCAGAGTTACCTTCAGTAATCCTTGTCTGCCTTTCACAGTTGGATCAATCTTGGAAATCCTAATTCTTTCCAGGCAAACAGCTTGTGCCCCAAACCACCGCGAGAAAGCTTCCGGAATAAAAAGCATGCGCTTATTTGTAATGGCAAAACGCCCTGGTTTACCTTTATAGAACGTTAGAAAGTAAGACTTTATAACCAGCTCGTCACCTTCAGGTTTAAAGGTAGAACCTAAGAAGATAACTGCAAAAATAGCTCCAAAAAAGAGGAACACTCCTGCCCACATATAGACAAAAAATTGCAGGTACTGCAGACCAGAATGCTTCAAGCGTAACCAATTGGTTATGCACCCTTCTCTTACTGCACCCCTTAAATCACCTGCCCTGTATAGGGCCCACCCAAGCTTTCCATGTGCGCTGTCGCTGGTTGGAGCAAGCTTAACAGCATGGCGAAAGTGTTTGACTTGACCAATAAGGTCTCCTCTCCGCCCCAAAGCTGCACCAAGCCCTAACTGAGCAGCCAAGGATTGGGGATTAATTTCTAGTGCTTTCTGGTAAGCATTCACAGCACCAGCAAAGTCACCCTTGCGCCCTAATGTAGCTCCCAGATTAATGAATGCCCTTAGGTTGTCCGGCTCTAACTGAATAGCTCTTGAATTGGCAGCAACTGCACCATCATAGTCACCCAAACTAGCTAATGCTAAGCCTAACGTTAGGTACGCAGAGGCATTGTTGGGATCTAGCTTGAGGGCAGCAAGCTCTTCCCTGGCAGCATCGTAGTAACGCTTCTGCATCCCTAAAACCCATCCCAAGTTAGCGTGAGCTAGCACATTTGCTGGGTCAAGCTGAATGGCCTTCGTACCTTCTCTTGCGGCACCATCAAGGTCTCCTACAAAACCTAAAGCATTTCCTAGACGCTGATGGGCTTTCGCGCTGTCAGGACTCAATCTAACTGCCTGGCGATAGGACTCAATTGCCTCCTCAAGCTTGTCCTCACTCATGAAAGAGTCACCTGTCTTTATCTGCTCATCCACAGATGAAAGCTCAGCACCAAATGTACTAGCAAAACCAACACTTAAAAAACCTATGAGCACAAACCTGAAGGCATATTGTGCTGCTCCAGCAAACCTCATTAATCCTCCATCTGCAAGCATTGTCTTATAGTCACTATCATAGGCGACATTCAATCAAATCCCCGCCTTTAAGGGCGGGGTGCTTACAAGGAATGCGACAGAGGCTTGAACCCCTGCCGAATCTACCGCTGAAAGACGCCGGGGTCTCCTCAATAGCACCTGTCTCGATGAGCAGCTCTGGCAGTCATCAAGCATTGCGCCATTTGTATGGTCGACCATCTCACAGTCCACCAGTTTACTTATTCACCAGTCTTATTGTCGACAATATGTATGACCAATATCTTATTTAAAAAAACACGGCATTAACCTATCTCTAGGTTAATGC
>JACQVM010000050.1 GCA_016209785.1 Candidatus Melainabacteria bacterium
ATGCTGGCACCCCACTTGTTAGCGATCCCGGGTTTGAGATTGTTCAGAGGGCTATTGCTCTAGGTATGAAAGTTGTACCTGTGCCTGGTCCCAGTGCTCACCTTCTAGCCCTTGTAGCCAGCGGCTTGCCTTGTAAGCGTTTTGCTTTTGAGGGTTTTTTGCCCGAGCGTAAGGCTGACCGATTGGGCAGACTTGCAGAGTTGAAGGTAGAAAAAAGGACAATGATTTTTTACGTTGCACCACATGATTTGACACACTTGCTTGAGGAATTGCTTTTAGTTCTAGGCAATCGCCCAGCATGCTTGGCCAGAGAGATTACCAAAGTCCACGAAGAGTTTCTGCGCGGCTCATTATCGTTGCTGTCAGAGCTTGTTGGAAAGCGTCAGATACGTGGAGAGTGTACCCTTGTAGTTGCAGGCATGCCATACGTCGGTGAAGAAAAGCCTGATTGGACTCAGGTACTTGAGGAGTTAAGTGAACAGATGAGCAAAGGACTTAGGCTTAAGGAAGCTTCTCAAGCTGTGGCAACCAAATATAAAGTACCTAAATCTAAGGTTTACAAGCTTGGGCTTACGCTCTTAAAAGAGTAGCCGGCAGGAATCGGGAATCGTCATTCTCACCATAACTGGCCTCGTGTACAATCTTGGCTTGTTTTTCTACTGCCCTAGCTTCATCTAACTGATTTGTAGTACGTAAAAAGTTAAGGTAACTGTTCAAAGTTTGTGCCAGCCGGGCGTATTTAGTTCGTCTACTAAATTCATCAATTGCCTTTTTATATGCTGATTGAGCTTCAGTGTGTTTACCTTGGGCTTCATAAATCAGCGCAAGCTCATAGTAGAATTCTGCTAATGGTCCCAATGGTGTATTTAATTGCTTTATTGCTTTAGCAAGCAATACTTCAGCTTCACTCAACTTACCCAGGTGGCGATAAATAGTAGCTAGTCTTGCTATGTTGTCAAAACTAGCTCGGTGCTCACCAGAAAGGGTCTTAGCATTAATGTCAACCACACGCTTTGCATGGGTCTCACAGGCAGCATACTTACCTTGTTCCAGGTAGCATCTAACTAAATTGGCTAACAAAACTGCCACTTGAGCATGATCGGGATAAAGTGCCTTCTCAGTTATGGCAATTGCCTGCAGATAAAACTCCTCTGCTTCAGCATATCGCTTCATTACACAGTACAATCCAGCCAAATTGTCCATAACTAGCCCCAGGTGTGCACTCTCAGCTCCTAGTGCTTGGTGCATCTTATTGAGCGCCTGTTTAAGGAGCCCTTCGGAGTGGAGATATTGTCCTTGAGTTTGCCCTATAAGAGCCTGCCTGCATAAAGCTCCACTTTCAAATAAGCTGGCCAGTTGCTGAGAAGGCATCGTTTGCACAAAGTAATCCTCCATCTTAAGCGTAATGCTCCACCACCTGACAGTGCATATGATAGTAGTGGTTAAGTTAGGATACCCTTATTTGTTGAAGTTAAAGTAGACAAAGTTGATAGGATAATGGTGAGGCGTGTGTAAAGCAAATAATCATGTTTGACACCGGTAAAACATTTAAGGTAAGGGTTGAGACTCATCCTCAGACCGTAGGCTTTGGTCGTGCCACCGTTGTCGAGAAGCAGGGTAATCACCTGTTTGTGCAGGTAAGCACAAGCAAGGAGTCCAACTCAATCTTTCCTAAAGGTACACGTCTTTGTTTTGTTAGTAGCAGCAATCTGTTTAATGGATTGTGGACTACCACTGTTGTAGGAGCCAAAATTATTGGCGGCAAAACTGTGATGGAATGTGGCACCCCTAAGTTTGAACCTGCCGTACAAAAACGTAAATCACAAAGGGTTCCACTTGTGTGCCCCGTGAAATTAATATGTCAGCCAGGGATAGAGATTGCTTATAGCCTTCACACTTTTAACATCTCACGATCTGGTGTGGGCATTGAGACAACAGAGCAGTATGTTGATGAGTTTCCTGTTGGTGAGCAAGTAGAAATTGTGATAGAAAGCCCTGCTGGTGACATTCTGGTTGTGGGGAGGGTAATTCGTACTCAATACAATTGGCTGGCCAACCGAAATGCTATTGGACTAGAATTTATCGAAATGGACAATGAGTCTAGAGAAAGACTAAACACATTGATCAACATGCTTACCGGACAACAATCAGCAACAGAGCCTTGTAAGCAAGAACCTAAGAGTGGGTTATCTACCTGGGTTAAAACCAGCCGTGATGATCCAAGGTTTGTTAAATCTTCCCAACAAGATACTCCCAAGATAGGGCCTGGCAACGGAGACCAGCCAGGCTAAGGTATATACAGACTCTCGTCATGTCCATCATCGAAGCATTGATACTAGGCGTAGTGCAGGGACTGACTGAGTTTCTGCCTATTAGCAGCACAGCACATCTTAGGGTTGTACCTTCCCTGTTGGGCTGGTCAGATCCTGGGGTTGCATTTTCAGCGGTCATCCAACTGGGGTCTGTTCTGGCAGTATTGACCTACTTTTGGCATGATCTCTGGTCAATTGTTAGGGGCTCATTTAAAGCACTCAAGACTGGAGACTGGGAGCACAAGGACGTCAGAATCGCTGGCGCCATTGTCTTAGGTACCGTACCTATC
>JACQVM010000057.1 GCA_016209785.1 Candidatus Melainabacteria bacterium
CACTAGGATTAGCTGACACAAGCCTCAATCCAATGTCTTTGGCCGGGGTCAAGGTCTTAGCAGTCTCTGGTATTGCCAGGCCCAAACTATTTTTTAGGCAGTTGCAGGAACTGGGAGCAAATGTTGTTGCATCGCGAGCATTTGCAGACCATCACTGGTATCATGCCTCTGACATTGAGTTGCTTAAGCAGGATTTGGCTAGATCGAAAGCAGAGGTTGTCGTTACCACCCAGAAGGATAGCGTCAGACTTAATTGGCATTTGTGTAAGGAACTACCTGTAAGTGTGTTGACCATTAAGACACAGTGGCTTGGGTCAATTCCCTTGTCTGACACTTTTTTAGCTAAGGACTTATCTTCTGAGACATATGAAATGGCAAACCTTACACCTCAGGGCTGGTGAGCAAGTGGTGAGTCCATTGACGGCCAGTACTGATGAGTTAGCATCTGCTAGGCGCATACTAGTCATGCGTTATCGCTTTATTGGGGATACCATTTTGACTGTACCTTTCTTGCGCAATTTACGCAGGGCATACCCGCAGGCACAAATAGATGTACTTGTGGGACCACAAAGTGGGTCAGTGTTGCAGGGTTGTCCGTATATTGACGAGCTTATTGTTTTTGATACAACCAGGTTTCACAAATACGATTGTAGTGCTGGACAAGCACGTAGTTTCTTATCCTATGCTTTTGAGCTAAGGAGTCGCCACTATGATCTTGTGTTTGTCTTGAAAAGGTCTTGGTCCTCAGGGCTGCTCGCCTGGCTTACTGGAGCACCGTTAAGGGTTGGGTATAACACGCAAGGGCGGGCAATTTTCCTTACCCATCCTGTGGTATGGTCTCCCCACACTCATGAAGTGGTATCTATGCTGGATGTTTTAAGGCAGGTGAATATTGCGGTAAATGATGATTACCTTGAATGCTGGGTAACTCGCCAGGAAGAAGAAGAGATACGATGCCTTGTGCCTCAGTTGACTTTGCCTGGACCACATATTCTTCTGCATGCCGCTGCTGCTCATCCAGCTAAGATGTATCCCCTGGAGCACTGGGCAAGGATAGCCAACCAGCTAAGGTGCGACTTTAATGCAATCCTTTATTTTACTGGTGCATCCCAAGATAGTCCTCTTTACGACAGGCTCATCCAGCTCTCTGGTGGTGCTGGTATTAACCTTGCAGGTAAACTAAGCATAAGGCAAAGTTTGGCTCTTTATAAGAGGCTCCACTTGGCTGTGTGTGTTGACTCAGGTCCAGTGCACATGGCTTGTTCAGTAGGAACCCCAACGCTGGCATTGTTTGGGCCAAGTGATCCCAGTCGTTGGCGTCCATGGGGCATTGAGCACCAGGCAATTTTTGACCCTACTTTGCGCTCGTGTCCGTGCCAAATCAATCACACTTGCACCAATCGCCCATGCTTGACGAAATTGTCTGCCGAGCTTGTCTATGAGGCATGTTGCGCTAAGCTTAACTCTAGAGCAGCTCAAGGGTCCTGATAAGAGGAAGTGTCAGGTGAGGCAAACCAGAAAAAGCAAACTAGCAGTAATTAGACAAATATACAGCTCTATTGGTGACCGGTTTGAGCTTAACTCGACCCTAGAGACTTGTGTGGATACGCTTGGTGAGACTTTGGAGGCCAGCCGGTGTTTTATTCATCTTAAGGATACGGATGGCTCATATCCTGTAAGTCACGAGTTTGCAGCTTCTGGAATAGCTCCACTTGGAATAAGCAATACTGTGTTGGTACCTGGTGTGTATCTTGCGCAGCAGCTTGTGAAGACGGTATGAGCTGACAATGTAAGTGAGGATGCGCGCTTTGAGCATACATTGGATCAGCACGTCTTGAGTGAGTTGAAGGTGTTAAGCTTCCTTGCCACGCCTATCTTGCTTAAAGGCTCAGAGTTGGGACTCATTGGTATACACCATTGTAAGCAGATTCATCACTGGAGCCATGATGAAATAGATCTGGTGGAGACTGTAGCAGCTCAATTGGGGGTGTTAATTCAAAGTAGTAATGTCTTAAAGGAGCAAGAAAAACTAGCCAATTCGCTTGCCACCATGAATCAAGACTTGTCTAAACTATACGTTGAGCTTGCTGCCAAAGATGAACAAATTGATCGCTTCATGCACCTTATCTCTCATGATCTTCGAGCACCAATCGTTGCCATTGAGGGTCTTGTTGATCTTCTTAAACAGATGTTTAAGGACGAGCCTGCCGAGTCAAAACTAAGAAGATACCTTGATCTAATTAGTAAGAGCACTACACAGATTACTGGACTTACCGCAGCCCTTTTAGACTACGCTAGGCTGGGACAGTCTACTTTGCACCTTGAGCAGGTAGACACTGCTGAACTTGTACGTGAAATATGGGCTCGGTGCACACTAGGAGTAAGCAATATTGATTTAGAGATTTTTGGGACACTGCCGGTAGTGCATGCAGATCGGGCAAGATTGACGCAAGTTTTTCAAAATATCCTTGAAAATGCAGTTAAGTACCGACGCTTGGAAGGACAAGCCATGGTTGATATTACCTGCCAGGAGTCAGAGAATTTTTGGCAATTTGCCGTCAATGATAATGGTATAGGC
>JACQVM010000066.1 GCA_016209785.1 Candidatus Melainabacteria bacterium
CATCTGTATGCTGCGATATCTGTTAAGACAGCAACAGTATCCTCTGGCAGTTACAAACTTCACTTGGTTGTCTCCCAAGCCCTGTAACGACCTAGGACCTTATAAGAGTTAGTGTTGTCCTTAAGCACGACAATGACAGCACCATCTTGGTCAACTCTATCCAGCTCCATGTCTACAAAGAAACGGTAATGCCAAGGTGTCTCCGGGATAGGGCGCGACTCAATTTTAGTTAGGTTAATCCCTAAGCTAGCTACACAAGTTAGCAGATTGGCCAAAGAACCACTCTTGTGGTCCAACGTAACAGCACAAGAAAACTTATAGGGGATAGCCGGACAACGCTCCGGTAGCTCCAAATCTCCATTAGCTAAAGCAATGATGCCAAATCTAGTCTGGTTCAAGGGAAAGTCTTCAATGTTTTCCTGGAGAATAGATAATTTATACTCTTGGGCAGCCAAGTCCCCAGCAATAGCTGCTACCGTCAGATCATTCCTTTGTCTTACGTATTTGGCAGCACCACTAGTATCAAAGTAAGCACTTGGCGTCATTGTGCTCATCTGACCTAGAAACCTGCGACATTGTTCAAGGGCTGCTGGATGAGAGTACACTTCTCTCACAGCTGCGGTAGTTGCACCTGGCAATCCTAAAAGGTGATGGTGTATGGGAATGACAACTTCACCTGTGACTGCCACGGGGTGCATCCATAACAGGTCATAATTGCTCACAATGGAGCCAATGGAAGAGTTTTCCAGAGGCAGGACACCATACTGGCACTGGACATTAGTCACCTGAGCAAACACATCAGCAAACGTCTCACAAGGAACAAACTCAGCTTTACCTAAGCCAACAAGCCCATCTGCAAATAGCTTTCCAGCCTTGTGACTAAAAGCTCCAGGAACTCCCTGGAAGGAAAACAAGACCTTGCCGACTGTCATAAAAGACTCTGGATCTCCTCTAAAGCAATATCGGCGGTATACTCAACCATGCCTAAACGAGTCTTGGGAAGCACAAACTTAATAGTGGCACCTCGTCGTTTCTTGTCATGTGACATTGCCTGGATTAACTCATCTTTGGCTATCTCAGTTGGCAAGTCAACTGGTAAACCTACTTTGGTTAACAAGTCCTTGAGTTGTTGGAGATAAGACAAGTCTATCAATCCTTTGTGGACACTCAGCTTAAGAGCAAAAACTAGGCCTATGGAGACTGCCTCCCCGTGCGTGAATTCATATCCGGACACTGTCTCCAATGCATGAGCTAAGGTATGCCCTAAGTTGAGGCATCGCCTTAGTCCACTTTCCTTGGGATCCTTGCCAACAACCAAAAGTTTCATCTTTATGCAGGTAGTCATAATCCCAGGCAGCAATAGGTTGTCATGAAGGAAAGAATCGTCAAGACTTTCTGCCAGCAAGGCAAAAAGGCCTCGTGGTCCTGGAGTGTACTGTGTATGGGAAGCTACTGTCTCTTCAATCAAAGCATACTTGATAATTTCAGCCAGGCCGGATTTAAACTGCCTTGGAGGCAACGTAGCCAAAACCTCAGGATCCACCACCACTGCTTGTGGAAAGAAAAATGTACCGGCAAGGTTCTTTCCGGAAGGGAGATTAATAGCTGTCTTGCCCCCAATCGCTGCATCTACTTGGGACAAAACCGAAGTGGGGACATACGCTAAATTTAACCCACGCATGTACGTCGAAGCAGCAAAGCCAGCCACGTCAGAAACAGCACCACCGCCCACAGCCACCACTGTGTCGTTGCGGTCAAAACAACAACTCTGCAAGCTGTCCCAAATCTTCATTAGCCAATCAGTGCTCTTGCCAGCCTCGCCATCGGCCACTATTGCCGTGGAAACCCGAAAGCCTTCAGCTTTTAGCCTTTCCACAAGAGGGTCCAACAGGTGCTCCCGGACAGTTGGCTGACACACAACAAGAATCTGAGAACCAACACCAACTTGCCTCAAGACATCAGGCAGCCGCCACCGGGCTCCAGTACCTATCTCTATGCGAGTTTGAATTTCAAGGGTACCTTTCCAGGAAAGGGTCAGTACAGGTCCTCTGTGGGGTAGTTTGTGATGTAGGACACTCATTGCTGACAAGAGTCCCCCTCTAGGAAAGAGTCCTTGCAAGAATAGCCTGGTCCAATATGTGTGCTGGCTGGAAGTGAGCCAAGCCTATTGCAGTACTCGACATAGCCAGTAAGTGCTAACTTGATATCAACAATTGTGTCGCCACCAAATTTATCAATAAAAGCCTTTGCCAAAACAAATGCCAGCATAGCCTTGCAAACCACAGAAGCAGCAGCGATTGCGCTCACGTCAGAGCGCTCGTAGTGAGCAATATCGGCAGTAAATTCCGGGAAAGACACCGAAGGAAGTCCTTTGCGTAAAGTTGGGAGTGGCTTCATGTAAGCCTTTACTCTTAAACGCTCACCATTTGTCATACCACCCTCAATACCACCAGCATGGTTTGTCTTGCGAGTAAATGGCAACCCACCAGACTTTACTTTCCCGGATACCGGATAAACAGCATCATGCACCAGTGATCCAAGCAATGCCGCAGCCTCAACACCATCACCAATCTCAACAGCCTTCATTGCTTGTACACTCATGAGCGCCTGGGCAATTTGTCCATCTAGGCGACTGTCCCACTGCGTATACGTACCTAGACCAACCGGCAGACCATCTGCTAGAACCTCTACTACCCCACCGAGCGAATCTCCTTGCTGCCATGCACTTTTAATTAGTGCTTTCATGTCCTGTGAAGCCCCTTCATCAGCACAAAATACCTCTGACAAAAGTACACGTTGCTCCAAGTCCTTGAGATTAGTCTCTGGACAAACGTTCGGTGCCTTCACACTGCCCACCTGGACAACATGGCTAGCCAAGGTAACACCAAGCTCACCTAAAAGCTGTTGACAAATAGCTCCCACAGCCACACGAGCAGCAGTTTCACGGGCAGAAGCTCGCTCTAAAACATCCCTTATATCCTTTTGCCTATACTTGAGCGTTCCGGCAAGATCCGCATGACCAGGACGAAAGCGTTTAATGGCTTTGTTTTTTAATTGCTTGACTACTCCAGGGGCAGATAAATCCACTGATAAAGCCGACATAACATGTTGCCAGTTCTCCCAGTCCTTGTTTCTTATGGCAAAGCTGATAGGTGCACCGGAGGTAACACCATGCCTGACACCACCAATAATCTCAACTGAATCGCTTTCAAGCTTTTGTCGAGCTCCCCGCCCATAGCCCATTTGTCTGTGCTTTAAGGCATCATCAATCAAGTGAACGTCAAGAGCCAACCCAGACGGGAAACCATCCAGGATGCCAATTAATGCCGATCCATGAGATTCACCTGATGTTAAAAAGCGCAACATAGTTTTATGATGTAAGGCAAAGGTAGACAATCAATCTTACAACAACAAATACTAGTGAAAAGCCTTAGATTACTCGGTGAGCTTAAGGTTCCAGGAGACAAGTCAATCTCCCATAGAGCTCTTATATTCTCAGTTTTGACCAAAGGCACAAGCCTCATAAGTGGACTGTCGCCAGCCGAGGACTGTGCTAGCACAGCAAGATGTTTAAGGACTCTTGGACTAACCATTGAGCAAGCGACAAACAGTAAGTCATCACAAGATATTCAAGTATTAAGCCCAGGTTTCACTGACCTGCAAGCACCAGCTACAACTTTGTTTGCTGGCAACAGTGGAACAACCATACGTCTTTTGGCCGGGCTCTTGGCCGGGCAGCCATTCTCAGTAACCTTGGATGGAGACCCATCCTTGAGATCACGCCCCATGTCACGCTTATTGGAGCCGTTAAGCTCCATGGGTGCTGAAATTGAATATCTAAGTCAGCAGGGTTATGCTCCATTTAAAGTTGTTGGAGGAGTCCTTCACGGAATTACATTTCATTGCCCTGTGCCTTCAGCACAAATGCAAACAGCCCTGCTTCTGGCAGGACTATTTGCTGAAGGCAAGACTACAGTTGAAGTTCCAGGGCAAGTACGGGATCACACCTTGAGGCTCTTTGAATACTTGGGTGTGCCTTATCACCTAAATGGCAACAACACAGTTACAGTAACTCAGCTAACTCATCCACTACCATCTTTTAATATCACCATACCAGGAGACTTGTCTTCAGCAGCTTTTTTTTTGGTGGCTGCTAGTTTACTTCCCCAATCAAAGGTATTGCTCCAAAATGTAGGGGTCAATCCAGGACGCTGCCTTGTACTTGATATCCTCAAGAAGATGGGTGCTAACCTTACACTTGAGAATGTCAAGGAAATAGCTGGAGAACCTGTAGCAGATATTGCAATCAGTTGGGCTGGACAGCTTGTCGGCACCACTATAGATGGTGCAAACATTGCCACTGGCATTGATGAAATTCCTATTTTGTCATTGGCCGGAGCACTTTGCAAAGGGGTGTTTTCAGTTCGCGGGGCATCTGAGCTTAAGATCAAAGAAAGCAATCGTTTAACTGCGATGGTGAGTAATCTCAGACTGGCAGGAGCTAAGATACGTGAGTATCCTGACGGTTTTGAAATTGAAGGCTCACCAAAGTTGCCAGGTGGATCACCATGGCTTAGTTTCTCAGATCACAGAATAGCCATGACAGGTCTAATTGCAAATCTTGTTTCAGACCAACCCATTGATGTAGACAACAAAGCCTGCATCAACATTTCTTACCCACTATTTCAGCAACATCTGGAAACACTTTTGCATGGTTAATGCTCCTGGTATGGTCGGCAATTAACTTCACGAGCAAGCTTGCCATCTAACTCATCGGCAACACGGGCAACGTTCCATACTAAAAAGTCCAGCTCATCTGCATCTATCCCACCAACTGGCCTCTGGGCAGACACAAGCACTACTTCCTGAAAGCACGCCAAACAGCAAGTATGCAGATCTCGATTGATTTCCAAAAGTCTCAGAAAAAACGGCTCTCTATTGCTATTTGGAAAATGCACAATAGGACTTGTCACACGAATCACCGTACCATGCGGCTCGTCCTGTATAAAAATATAAACTTTAATACTCCCCTCTTTTATCCACCAGCCATAGCCATCACAATCTTCAAGTCCCTGAGCATGCAAATCAAGCTTGCGACCATTAAAGTTTTTCTCTAGCAAATTAATGACAGTGGTTGTTGTTGCTTTCTTTTTTACCTTAACTGTCCCGAACAAGCCCATAGTATCTACTTCTCCTGAGATTATGTGGTCCACACTAAATACTCTTGATTACTAAAGGAGACTTGCTAGCCATATCCAGGCACCAAAGTTTTTAGAAAAAGATGTTGATGTGGTTAGAATATACCAACTTGACTGGGAATATAGTAAGCAGTCAGCAGCTACTCTTCTACAAACGTTCCAGTACATTGGTTGTCAAAGCAAACAAGTTAAGCTCAGCATTACAAACATGATTACTACAAGAGACTTATTATTGACTCTCCTGATGTTAGGGCCAGGCATGTTCATAGGAATTACAGCTGTTAATGGTCAGCAAACAATAAGTTCTTATGGAGAGACTCCCAGCAACTATTACGGAGACAGCCCTGCATCCTCCTATGGCTCAAATTATGAACATGCATACCAAAGGCAGTCCATAACACCACAACAAAGTCAGCAACCAAGCGGTGTCCGGGTTAATCAGTGGTTTAGCCGCTATGATCAAATACGCCGCCAAGCGCAAATGAATCCAGCCGAACGCCAGCAAGCTGATTATCTTTTATCTCGTGGCATGGCTATTCTAGTGCCTGGCAATGAAAAGGTGGCTGCACGAGCAATTTTGATTAAGCTAGTCGAGAATTATGAGCAAGCAGCTTTAGCTATGAAACAACTGCCGCTTATCCCTGAGACAAGTCAGTTGCACCAAGGGTACTACCAGTATTTCAATAACGCACGATTGTTGTTTTCTGATTATTTGAGAGTACAAGATAATCTGTTCGTCACCGACACCTCCACAGGAAAACCTGTGGCTGCCCAGCTTATTCAACGCAAACAAATGCTAGAACAGCTTAATCAACAAGTTCAGGGTCTGGATCAGCAGCTTCGCAGCCGCTATGGAATACCTACATATCGATATCAACCAACCGGTTAAATGGTAGGTACTATTAAAATACCGTTGTAGGTCCTGGTTAGACATAATCCATGTGCTTGTCACAATGATTCCACAATCAACATCTGGAACCTAGCGATTTGTAACTAAGAGGATCAGTTCTGGAAAGCAGCTCGTGGAAGGTGCCAATGCAAGAAAGCAGAAGCAAGCCATGTTGGTATCAAGTGGACAGATGATCGAATATATTCACGGTCCGTACGTTTAAGCAATACAGGAAGCCATGGACTCTTCCTAAGTTCGTCTAGTCGCTGCTTTCCCAGGTGCCAAAGGGCATGCAAGAATTGTCCGGGAATGTTGGTGCTTAGGTACATTTTCCTTGCGCAAACTTTGCGCAGATGGACAGTCACATCACCAAATTTAAATGAGCTTGAACTACCACTGATACAGTAAACGTGCTCGTGATGTCCGTCGGTTGTGAGTCCCAGCTTAACGGCCAAGAGACCTCCCCAGGTTGCAATTTGCTTGCCAAATGATTCTGCCTTTTTCTGTGCTACGTCACAGACTGTAATTTTTTCAATATTTGAGCCTTCTTTCACAAATACCCCGCGGGCAAGCCGTATGATTCTGCCCATCTTTACTAATTTAGACAAAGTCTGATCGACAGCCGTTCTGGAGCCATAGATAAGCAGCTCACGAGTTGAGAATATTTTGTCCAAAGGAAGGCGCACGATGTGTCGTTTAATGAAGCTTGAGGTGAACATGTCTTTTCCTCCTTGATTGGTAGAGAGCAAAACGTTCGTATTTCTCTATACGTGCAAGGGCAAAAAAGGTTCACCCACCACCAGCTTTCATCCCAAACCACTTTTAGCATCACTCCTACTTGTACTTCAAAATTCTGACCCGCCCTCACAGATTGCAACCACACAGATACATGTGCAACTCACCCTATCCTGCACAAGGGTAATAAATACATCAACTTATTGAGCCACTATATGTCCGCACTGTAGCAATTACACTTAAGCTACTCTGGCAAAACCATCTTCAATAATGCCTAAAGCTTCATTCACCTCAGCATCTGAAACATTAAGTGGCGGTATCAAGCGAAAGATATGATCCTTTTGTCCGCAGTCCAAAAGAAGAAGTCCTCGTCGAAAGAATTCCTCAATGAGCCTGGCAGCCTTCACACCATCCGGCTCACCCATTTTATTGATAATCTCAACACCGATCATAAGACCAAGTCCACGCACCTCACCTATAGATAGGTATGATTCTGCCAGCTCCTTTAGTCTGTCCCTGACGGTAGCACCCACCTGATAGGCTCTATCCAGCAGTCCTTCTTTCTCAATTACACTTATACTTGCTAACGCTGCAGCACAAGCTACAGGATTGCCACCATATGTACTGCCGTGACGTCCAATGGTCCATTTGTCCATAAGTTCTTTGCGAGAAATAATGGCAGCCATTGGAAAACCACTAGCAATGCCCTTAGCCATGATCATTACATCTGGCTCTACACTCCAATTATCGCAACCAAACCATTTTCCTGTACGCCCAAACCCGCTTTGCACTTCATCGAAAACAAGAAGAATCCCTTGTTCACTGCACAGTTCCCTGATTCTTCTCATGTATCCATCTTGCTTTGCATAACCTGTTGCAGGCACCACATAGCCACCTTCACCCAAAACTGGTTCCATAATGATGGCAGCTATCGTATGTGGTTTCACCTGCTGCTCAAAGAGTTTATTGAGCAAACCAAAACATTCTAAATCACACTTACCTGGAGTTTGATTGACCGGACAACGATAACAATAAGGATAAGGGACAGAATAAATGCCACTAGGCAAGGGTTCATATCCTTCTCTATAGTGTGATTTGGCTGTGGTTAGCGCAGTAGCCAACAAGGTCCGTCCGTGAAAAGCACCAGTAAAAGCCACAATATTTGGTCGCCCACTTACATAGCGTGCCATTTTTATGGCAGCATCCACAGCCTCACCCCCACTGTTGTTGAAAAAAACCGAGTCAAGTGGACCAGGAGTAATTTGAGTCAACTTCTCAGCAAGCTCAATGCTTAGCTTGTGATGTGTTACACAAGAACAGTGGATGAGTTTTTCAATTTGTTCTTGTGTAGCTTGTACCACTGCTGGATGACAGTGTCCAATATTATTGACCCCTATCCCCATTGTAAAATCCAGATAGCGGTTTCCCTCAACATCCCAGATATAACTTCCTGAAGCCCGCTCAGCTACTATCTCAAAGCACCGCGCAGGTGTGGGCGCCAAATAACATGCGTCACGAGCTAAGAGTTCGCTTGTCTTGTTTGGTTGCTTGACCTTATCTACTACCATTTCCTTAATCCTTTATATTGCGGTTTTGCTCATAATTTACGCACCTAGCCTTGAACAATAAGGCTAGAAACAACGGACTCAAGCACCGTGCTCAAACGATGAAACAACTCCTCCATTTCCTCATCAGTTATTACAAATGGAGGAGCAATCATGACATGATCTCCCAAAACAC
>JACQVM010000053.1 GCA_016209785.1 Candidatus Melainabacteria bacterium
CCTATATAGAAGTTGGGGCTACAGCCTGCCAGCAAGGACACACGAACCTAGCTGACCAGATGTTTAAAGCTGCCCTGGGCGAATCAGAAAGACTAGGGAATACTGGTGCACAACATGCAGCTATGTTGGTCAACATTGCTTCAGTATGTGTCCAACAAAAGAACTACAGAAAAGCTGAGACGTTCTACAAAATGGCGCTAGCTACCTATTGCAATACGCTTGGTCAACACAATGAGCAAGTGAGCAGCACACTAGACTCACTAGCCAAGCTGTCACTGATGCAAGGTAAGTACGGCCAAGCAGAACAATTTTATGTACGTGCCCAACGAACTGATGAAAGAGCATGCAACACCAATCGTAAACGTCTGGCTAACCGGCTGAGGAAGCTTGTCTATGTTTATCTTAAACGTTCCAAATACCGACAAGCAGACGAAGCAATGAAATCAGCACAGTGTCTTGACTCTATAACTGAGTCAACATAATGCGTTAGCGTTTTGCCTAACTTTGCCATCTTTGACAATATAGTCCTCTTCGCCCGTGATGGGCACTTTGGAAATACTATATTAGTAAGTACCCTACCCCACAAAAATGGCAAACTTGGTTGTACGGCTGTAGTGTAGGGCTGTAGGGCGACAATCAAAGGTGTAGCATATAGTGTTTCTGCCCGACGCAGGTGAGGAGGCTTTGTTACCAAAGCCTCCTCACCCACTGGTACAGAGCACGTGAATGCTACACACAAGCAAGGATGCCACCAGACTCATCGCCTCCAGACGAACCTAGCTTCTGGTGCTCTTGTTGCTGTGCACGACACTTCTTGATCTTGTCGGCAAACAACTCCACCAACTCTGGGGAGACAGGCACCTCGAAAGTACCATTTCGCTCGCCACAGAATGTCTGATGTCGACCCTCATCCATGACCAGGAAGTTGAGGTTACCCAAGCTAAAAGCTGCCACTGTCTGCTTGTCGATGTTGAGTCGCTGAGCGTACAGCCTGTCTTCAACAATCCTCAGAGCTTCCAACTCTGCAGCACCTAGCCCTGTAACCTTGCTTACAATGGCACCAAGTGACATCTCCAGGCTCTGAAACGCACAACCTTCGCTGAGGGTGCTCAAATCAATCCGACTCGGACGGCCAAACGCTCTAAGCGATAGCTGATGCCGGACAATATCAAGTGCCTGGCGTGGAGCAACAGCCAGCAAGGAAAACATCCTGGTATTGGTTGCCACAATGTAGCGCCGGATGGTGGCACGACAAGAAGGACCATTCCCAAGGCGCACCGTGTGGGATTCAAACTGTGCTGTCTCCTTACCGATGAGACGCTCAAGGGCACTGGGAACAAATTTGTTCCTGAACTCTTCAATGAGCTCCCGTGAAACAGGTGATTCGAAAACCCCATCACGCTCGCCGCAGTACGGCACCTCGCGCTCAGCATCAAGAACCAGAAAGTTCACCTTGCCTCGTTCAAACCTCTCCACCAGCGCTTTAGAAAGAGTCAACTTCTGGTCAAACAAAGCATCTTCCCGTACTCCATGCATCAGCAGGTCCAATGTCCCCAGTCCTACCAGCTCCTCAACAATGCCAGGCAGAGACAGCTCTGGGCATTGACTCACCCAGGCTATGCTGACGCTGCTAAAGTCATGCCTTGTCGGACGACCAAATGCCTTAAGTGACAACTGATTCCGGACAATGTCCAGAGCTTGGCGTGGGGAATCGGCCCTAACCAGTAGCTCTTTGCCCGTACACTCAACCCAATATTTCCTCATGGCACTCTGTCCGTTCTGTTTTCTTAAGCTTGTGATGTTCAAGATATTAGATTTAGATGAACCCCACGTTGTCGGGGCGCGCAAAAGTAAAGCCTTACTGGAGAAGCGTTTGTTTGGGTGTTTGCTCAACCAATGGATGTGGGTTACCGGAAATACATCTTTACCTTATGCTTTAAGTTCTCCTTAAAGCAACTTGGTCTAGACAGTTAGCTCCATTTCCAAAGCTAGTCTGTAAGGCACTTCGCAGGGTCAGATGCGAGGAGACCCCGGCGTTACGGGCGGGGATTTGACTTGCAACCATCCAAATGTGGTAACTACGTAGAACTCTCAATGTTGACGGTTAGCTCAACTCCATCAACTTCACGGAGCAATCTCTCTAGATGTTGGTAAGATTAAGGACAAATGCCGTGCTTAGCTAACATGATATGTTCCAGTGCCTGACACAGTTGCTCAACTTCTTCCAGGGTATTGAAAAAACCAAAACCAATCCGGACAACACCACTTTCCACAGTACCTAAAGTCCGATGAGCCAGTGCTGCACAATTTAAACCAGAACGAACAGCAATATCATACTTTTGATCCAAAATATCTGCCACCCTATCTGGTGTCATACCTTTAATACTAAAGGACACGACGGCTGTACGATTACCCTCTAGACCAGGTCCATAAGGGGTAATCTTGTCATTCTGCAAGGCCCACCCAAGAAAGTGTTCTGTAAGTCGAAGCTCGTGAGCACGCACTTTATCAAGTCCAGTTTCATCAAGCCACTTTATGCCAGCACCCAGCCCGGCTATAGCAGGACCTGGCAGCGTCCCAGCTTCCAGGTGATCAGGGTAGCTGCCTGGCATTTCTAGCAGTTCTGATTGTGAACCTGTGCCACCGGAGATTAGTGGTGCAAGCTCAATGTCTTGTCCAACATATAGAAGTCCAACACCAGGCGGACCCATGAGCCCCTTATGTCCAGAGCAACACCAAAGACTTATCCCGAGTTCATCTATCTGAGATTCTGTCCAGCCAGCAGACTGAGCTGCATCTACAAGAAGTGGTACATTTGCTTGACGGCAAATCTCGGACACCCGTTTTAAATCAACAATTTCACCAGTAACGTTGCTGGCTTCAGCAACAACACAAAGTCTAGGGCAAAGCTCATTTACTGCCTGGCGCAAATCATCTTGATGAATAACACCTTGCTTAGCGTATGGCAAGCAATAAATCTTGATGCCTGGTACTCTTTCCATCTGACTGAGTGGTCGCATTACTGAGTTGTGCTCTAATGGTGACACAATCACAACATCACCAGAGTTTAACCCAAGCCCCATAATGGCCATATTTATGGACTGTGTACACCC
>JACQVM010000054.1 GCA_016209785.1 Candidatus Melainabacteria bacterium
CCATATAACCATTCATGGACCGCCCAGAAAGTTGTCGCTTAAGTTGGTCAAGCTGCATCCTGTGGAGAAACGTCTCCAGAGTCCACATTTCTGCTGGACTCACCAGCGCAACAACCCCTTGGTGTCCACAATTTGGTCCTGTAAGCTGATCTAACTTAAGGCGTTGACAGCTTTGCACTGGAATTTTTTGTTGTCGCGCCAACTCCTGGATACGCTCTATGCGTGCATCAAATTTAGTACCGGCAGCCAACAATATCTTAGTTATCCGAGTTTTAGACATACGAGATAACGCAGCCAAATCTACCTTGGCAGAAGACTTGCCGGAAGCTTCAGAGTGTAACTTGGCTAATGCCTCACGGACTTCATCTTCCTCAGGTTGATCACGCTGATCTGGGGCAAATTCTCCACCAGCATGCTCTAGATATGCCAAGACAGCATTTTTCCCATAAATAATTTCGTCTGGGTGCATGTGGATTTAAGTCCGGTTGCGCTTGTCATGGGCATTTCCCCATGGACTTTCTCTTTATGCCATGTTTACTTCTTATTTACTAGCATTCAGGTACCCACAATGCTCTTTGACGTTTTCTTTCTAGGATTTCCTATCGCTCTTATCATCTGCCTGGGGTCCCATGCCATGCGAGAGGCCGATCCTCGATTTTGGCGTCCAGCAATTTGCCTAGCAGCATACTCAGCCTTTTATCTGACTGGTGGACGAGAAGTTCTTCTCTACCTCACGGTCGGCTTTATGGCTGCTGGTGGTTGGCTTTTTTCAGGAGGTCCAGCCCCTTCTATTTAGCTGTCCCGTGCCTGTTTTGCTGAGCTTCAGCAAGGGTGCGCATGGCGATTTTGTGCTTCTTCAGCCAACGAGATATGGTGTTAGGATCACACCATTTGTTCTCCAGCTCGCGATACAAACGAGCTATCTCCACAGTGCTCAGCATCTCGCGTACATACTTTTGATAAAGCCAGTCCCGATCTTGATAAAGTGTTTTTGTTCTTAAACTCTTGCCCACGATTGCCTCCAGTTGAACAGCGGTAAGGAACATGGCCATATCTTCTGATTGTAATTTTGCTTGGCTAACTAGCTTCTGACAAGGGCCAATTAAATCGAAAGCTTTTATGATGATGCCCTTAGCCCAAGCAGTAACAATGCCTCCAGAGCTACTGCAAGTCCCTCTTGAATAACAAGAAACATTAAGGCCTTGAAACAATGAAGCAAAATCCAGCTACTACGCAGATACCTCAGGTAGATAAAGTCTTGCGTCATCCAGTACTCGAGGATTTAAAGCAGCACATAAGAAGAGAGGTCTTGGTCACACTGACGCGGCAGGAGCTCAATGCCTGTCGGTCATCGCTGGGCTCTGGCAAGCAAGTTCCTGACGTAGACTCCATAGCACAGGCTGTGGTAGGCAAACTACAAAAACTGACATCCCCTAGCTTAAAAAAAGTAATCAACGGAACAGGTGTAGTCCTCAATACCAACCTAGGCCGGGCACCATTGCCTGCCATTGCACTGAAACAACTTAACGAAGTTGGCTCCGGCTACACAAGCCTTGAAATTGATCTAAAGTCAGGGCGCCGTGGGGAAAGAGGTAGCAAAATTAGAGAGTTGCTGCAAGTGTTGACAGGGTGCCAGTCCGCCCTTGTAGTCAACAACAATGCTGCTGCCATTCTCCTTGTTGTCAATACCTTGTCTAAAAACCGCGAGGTATTGGTTTCACGTGGAGAGCTCATTGAAATTGGCGGAAGCTTTCGGCTGCCTGAGGTCATTGAAGCAGCCGGCGCCATACTCCATGAAGTCGGTACAACAAATCGCACCAGACTTGAAGATTACAGTAGAGCCATCTCCAGCCAAAGTGGTCTTCTACTTAAATGCCATCGCTCCAACTTTACAATTTCTGGCTTTACAGAAGATGCTGACCTAGAAGAACTTGTAGCTCTAGCAAAGAAGTCCCAAATACCCATGATTTACGACCTCGGTAGTGGGGTCCTTATTGAGCTGGCCAAATGTGGGGTTACCGAGGAACCAACCATCGAGTCCACACTGGCTAATGGTTGTGCCTTAGTAACTTTCTCGGCTGACAAGTTGTTAGGCGGTCCACAAGCAGGCATTATTGTAGGAGATAAGCCGCTAGTTGAGCTTCTACATCAAAACCCTTTATACAGGGCGCTCAGGGTCGACAAACTTACGCTTGCAGCATTGGAAGGGGTACTGACAAGTTATCTATCGTGTGAGCCAGAGAACCCTACCTTAAGAATGTTGAGCACACCAAGCTCTGAACTGAAGCAACGCTGCGAGCACTTTAAAAGCCAAGCAAGCCCATTGCTAAAAAAGTTAACGTTAACTGTTATGCCCACCAAATCCACCGTAGGAGGTGGCTCCTTGCCAGGCAAGACGCTAGATAGTTTTGCCATTGCCATTGCTGGTGGCAAACCGCCAGATAATTTAGGCAAGTCCTTGCGCACAGCTCCCAATCCAGTCATCTCTGTCATTCAGGACAACTTGGTCACTATTGATTTTCGTACAGTCCTCCCAGATGAAGAAAAGTTGTTGTTAGCTACCCTTGTATTTGCTGACAAACTCTTAGGTAACTAATGGCGTCCGTTAAGAACTAATACATCCTAGACCAAAGGAGATACTCTTTCCTTCTTTTTCGGCAGTTAAAAATCAAGAGTGTATAATTTTGCCGGCGTTGTGCGGCTCAAAAAACACCGTCCGACGGGTAACTACTTCAACATCAACCAAACACCGGCAAGTTTTATTTAGTGATACTTTCAAGCTAAGGAAAAAACCATGACAGAAGAATCTTCTTTTGAGAGCAGGCTTAACCAGCTAACCAAACGTATCGATGACCAGGCACGTTTTACACGAACTGTTGTAGTGGTGAGCACTGCAGCTATGCTAGGCGTAATGGCCTACGCACTTACAGAAATTGTCACTTACATCCCACGCTTGGTCATTGCCGAGTATATGGCTTCACTGGACTCTATTCAGAGTCAGTGGAAACTAACTGAACAGTTGCGCTGGAGCAAACCTGCTACAACTTCAGCTCCAAGCACGCCAACCAAAAAATAAGTTGACTAGTTAAGTGTCTACTTGTTTAACATTGCCTGGCGTCGTTTAACTTCTGATTCCACTTCTTCTGGAGTTATGTTGTTGACTTGCATAGGTCCAGCACATATTTCTTTCCATGGCGCTCCAGCTAGTGCTTGTCGAACAATTACCTCAAACACTTGAGCTCTGACACCACTACCATAACTACCAGAGCCAGACATGAGTGGAGTAGTTGGGGTAGGAGTTGGTACTGCTGGACGACCAACAGCCCCTGATGGGGTTATTGCCTGAACTTGCTGTGACGCTTGCTGCTGAGCCACACTCTGTGATGCGACTTGAGCGGCCGGTTGTTCCGGCCTCTGGGGTGGAGTCTGGGCTGGTTGTACAGGCTGGGCAGGCGCTGTTTGGGGAGTTGCTTGTACTGGAGTTATAGGCTGTGGTGCTACCTCTGGAGCAAACAATGGCTTTTCTGGGGCAGCATCAAATAAGGAGCTCTGCCGGCCGGCAGAAGGGACCGTATCAAAGAAATTAGCTGTGGCGGCTGGTTTGCCGGGGACAGTGGGTGCAGCGCTTGTAGCTTCCTTAGCAATTTTGATGTCAGTGACTTGCTTTTGTAGCTCCTTGACCATCTCCTCAGTTTGGCTACGCAGCTCTTCCATCTGCTCGCGCAAAAGTCTAAGCTCAGCTTCCTTCTCGTTTATGGCCATGTCTTTATTCTCTAAAAGGGCCTTAAAATCCTCCTCCCGTTTATTAAGAGCATCTGTCACCTCACCATAACGACTGTGGAACTCTTCATAACGATGATTGAGCATCTCTTGTGTTTCTTGAAGCTCTTGGTCCTTGGCTGCAAGAAGCTGCTCAAGTTCCCCCTCGCGTTCTTCCATGGCCTTTTGCAGCTCTTCATTGGAGTGTCTAAGCTGCTCAAGTTCTCGTTTAATCTCCTCGTCCTGCACCACCTGCACAATAGTTTGAGGAGTGCTTTGGCTTACGTTGGGACTAACTTGCCTTGGAGGTGGCTCGGCTGCTTGGACTGCTTCGTAGGCCGAGCGGAACAAATCACCTGAAAGCCGCTGGGTTCCTAGAAGCTCAACCAGTCGGCGCAACAAGTCAGCAGGGTGATCGGCAGGAAAGACAGCAGTATAGGCACACTTAAAAGTCCATGAATCAATAGCCCCGGTAGAAAGTTGATCTGCCAAACTAGTCACCAGTTGATCTGGGGAGATTTTATGCACAGCCGCAGCTTCCCTAGCCTCAATTGTTGCCACCAGTTGATCAATGGCCGGCACAAGCTCACCTACTGCCTTCATGGGTTCTAGGGCTGCTGACAGTGACTCAGTCAGACTGTTAAGGTTAAGGCCAATTTCAGACAAGGTTTGGTGTAGCAGGGCATCGGTTAGTCCTTTCAACACCTCGGTTTGTTCGCTGGCAATCTTCTGCAGAGCAGCTAGATTCGTGGCACAAGCATTCATTGCCTGGTCAAGATTGGTCAGCAACTCCATTGCTTCAGTTGGAACTACTGGAGCTTTCGCATCGCTAGAAGTTTTTTGTAGTGCTGCAAGATTAGTAACACAAGCATTGATTGCCTCATCAATTTTACCTAAAAGCTCTATCACAGCAGGCGACACTGCTGACGCTACTGGTGTTGGCGACGGTAATACATAGCTTGTATTATCAGGTGTCTGCTCCGGTGGGACAATCGCAGGAGCTAACTGGGGTTCTGCCATTAGGTTAGCAGCAGGGTCTGGTTGCTCTGGAGCCACTCCAGCCACCATACTAGCCGGCGTGTAATCACTGGATGGAAGAACAGCCTTAGCAAGCGAGCCGCGCAGCTTAGCTCTCCTGGCTGCAAGCGAAGTAGGCTCCTCACCAGACGGATTACTGGGTGGTGCATCTTCATAAGATCCCATTGAGCTACCTTTATCCTCCCCAGCCATACACACTTGCCTTTCTAAGCACTCGTTGCGCCAATTTGTTAGTCCTTACAATCATTTGCTTATCTAAAATCATCTGTCAGCTTTGATCATAGTACTTCTTATTATCAGACAATAGGAGCCTCCAGGTGTACTTGCCTGAACTGGCCCCATAACTGTTTCCCATAACTCCTAACTTGGATGTGCTCACTTAGTCAATAACTGCTTTCCCTAAAAAATGACTTCTTAACCTCTTGCCTGGTCTTTGGTCACAGCTCCATTACCTAGAAGCAACGGATAAGGCTTTACTCACAAGCCACTGGATTTAATATATGCTTGAAACACCCCCAAAATAGCCATCTCTTGTACCCATAGTATAAACCCAAACGCCTCACCGGTACTATATAAATTACCTTGACAAGGCTATCGACCCATTGTACAATTCTTCTGCCCATTTTTCAGGCCATCGCCCTTACTAAAAACAGAAATTGGATTACCAACAGGGAATTTGCCCTGAAGTGAGCAAATAACGATATTATCGAAGCAGATAGTGTCTATCGGCTTGCCTGAGGGTACTCAATTGGAAATACCAATCTGCCAAGCTTGCGGCGTTATCATTCGGGGCAAGGCTAAGTTCTGCACTGGATGTGGAACGCCTATTTCTAAAGCTTCCCTTACGACGCTTACTGGGCTAAACCAGGCATGTGCGCCACTTGTCTTAAGCCTTGAGCCTGACCCACTAGTGTTAGAGCGAGCAATTGTCAGGTGTTTGTATGGGGCACACACAAACGGTAATGGCGGTGGCAATGGACAAAGCAACGCTCAGGAACCACCAAAACCACAACCTCAAGCCACCTCTGTGCTTGGCAATATCTTAAGCGGAGCAACACGACCAATTAGTACCAATCCATCAGCCACAGTACCAGAAATCCTTTCCTTAATGGAAGATGCAGCAGGACCAACTACAGAAGAGTCCCCCGCAACTAACTACACACCCCAAGCTGCTTCTTCCCAAGCGCCGCCCGAACCTGAATCATCTACCGAAGAATGCCTAGCCGCCAGTCCAGCCGAACAAGTTACTCGGCAGCCCAGGCAGCCTGTTGAAACGCCACCAGATCAGGCACCCTATCCTGAACCCACAGCCAGTGCCACCTCATCTCAACCATATGCTGGTCTTGGACCTGTTACACCTAGCTCTCGACTGGCTGGCTTTTTAAGCCCCGGATTTGGTTCCATGACAGCACGGCAGTCTAGTTTTCTTGGCAATTTTGCAGAACCAACAACTCAGCCACTTTCACCAGATAAAGACAGTCAAACCCCGGCATTAATGCCGGGGTGTATTGAGGAATTTGGCGGGGGCTTGCACCC
>JACQVM010000055.1 GCA_016209785.1 Candidatus Melainabacteria bacterium
GTTGTATAATGACCATTCAATAAGACGATTAAGCACGTCTAGTTCTTGCTCACTGGTTTACCATCAGCAGGCGCGCTGTGGCTAATTTGATGCTGATCGATACCTCTGGGAGATCTAACCATAAGACCACTAACAACAAAACCAAACAGGAATGCAGCAGCTACCAGCACCATAATAGCCTGCATACTGATCGGTGCCGGAGATGGCTCAACGCTTGTTTGATGCTCGCGTTCATGACTTTGACTTAGCCTCTCAATAGGTTGCACAAACAACTCTTTGCTACCGTAGCCTTTGAGGAGCTCTGCATCAAGCTGAAAGGCACCCCGCACCACTACAGCCTGCCCAGGAGAAAGACCCTCCAAGATTTCTACATTGTCACCCAAGCTTCTGCCAATCTTTACCATACACGCTTGATAGCCTCCCTTTGACTGAACAAATACCAGGTTGTGTCCGGTTCTTTGTATGACAGCTTCTTTGGGCACAATCATGGACATAGCAGGCTCTGTTGTTTCAATGTGCAGCTCTGCAAACATATCCGGCTTCAACCGAAGGTCAGAATTTACAATTTCTACCCGGACAGGCAATGTTCGTGTTTGCTTGTTAACCTCTCTACCAATAAAGGTAAGCCTTCCGGTAAAAATGTCATGTGGGTAGGCAGAGACCTTAACCCTTACTTTTTGACCTAACCGCATACGAGCCATATCATCCTCATAAACATCTGCCGTAGCCCACACCCGAGTTAAGTCAGATATACGAACAAGCACATCATTTGGATCAATACTTTGACCTGCAGAAGCCTGCATCTCTGTAACTATACCTTTGCGAATGCTTACCACAGGAGAAGTCAAAATGGTGTGCTTCTCAGCCAACATTCGATTGAGGGCATCTTCCGAGACGCCTAGTTGCTCAAGCCGATGACTTAAGGACTCACAAACAACCTTAAGCTTAATTTCTAATGCCTTCAGCATAATGTCACGCCTTTTTATAGCTGCACTTAGCCGACTTTCCGCAAGTCTCAGATCCGCAAGCGAGGTCTGCCATTGCCTTTGAGAGGCAATCCCCTCATCAAATAGTTTCTTATCACGGCTGTAGGTTGCTGTTGTCAGCTCCACTTGTGCCTCAGCCTGCTTAATCTCAGCGCCGAAGTCAGCACCTTGTCGTTTTATTTCTGCTTCCAACTCTTCTTTCTTTTGCAAAGTTTCAGCAGCTAGTTGGTTAATTTCAGGGCTGTCTAAAATCACCAAAACCTGTCCAGTCTTTACCGTATCCCCAAGAGCTACTTTGACCTCCTTTATGCGTCCACTTAACAGTGCATGCTGAACAAACTCGTGCGTGGGAATTGCTTCAATTTTCCCGGTAGTGCAAATTTGGTAAGGCAATGGACTCTTAGAAACCGTCTGGGTTTGCAAGCCAATAGTTGCCTTGCCAAGACTACTCAAAGGGATTGCCTCACCAGACAGTCCTGTAGGCTCATCACCATGAAACCCAGGGCCACTCTTATCAGGAACACCAAAACACTGAGCAACCCCCATGGCAAAAATCAACACCCAGACTGCTGCTACAAGCAAAAATTTTTTTGTCGTGCCACTGTTCAAGTTACACCTGATATCGACGAACTGTGCTGGTCGTGCGCCTTAATGGTCTACCGCTACTATCATAATCAACTTCGACAAGCTGGCCATCGGCAGTCCTTGCACTGGAGTGTTGGCGACTGCCATCAGGCCTGTAATACTCGTCTGTCTCAATGCCTTGGCTGGTCTTTCTACGCACATGGTAGCTATTGTCTGCTTTGTACGCAAACATTGTAACAGTTGCGGCATCTGGGGTTGTTTCCTGCTGCAGGACAAGACGCCCCCACTTGTCATAGCGAACATGCAATGACTTTCCATCACTTGAGTTTTGCGACACCTCTGTCCAGCCATCTTCCCCATATTGCCAGATGGTTACCTCGCTGCCATGGTTGTTACATGTCTCCTGCCGGACAAGACGCTCCCGATTATCATAGGATTTAACAGACAGCTCTTGAGTTACATGGTTGGTAGTTTTGCAGCGCTCTAAAGTACCGTCCCTGCGTCTTAGTTCTTCGGTAACCAGGACTGTGCCATCTTGACGCGCAACTAAGTAAGAACCATCCTGGTGGTACTTTACAGTTGCTAGGCTCTGGAGTCCAGATTGCTCCTCGGCTCGGCAGAGCAGCCGTCCCAAACTGTCGTACTTGGACTTAATTACTGCTCCATCAGGCTTATATTCAGTTGCTACTGTATTGCCGTCGCCATCATAGTTCCAGGTGGTGCGATCAACACCACTTTTACCTCGCCTTGTTGCCTCCACCAGACAACCACGAGAATCATAGACAGCCTCAAACTCATCGCCGGATGGATCTCTTCTTAGTTGATAACCATCAGAGGCACTGGCAAGCATCACACCTTCTGATGTTACCTCAACACGTACAACTTGATGATGCAACGCATCCCCAGCAGAAGCTATCTCTGGCAAACCTTGCTCATTGCAATAAATTGCCCACGATTTACTTGTCCCAACAACAGAGCCCCTTTCAATTGCCAGTCTTTGGTTATCTCTTATCTCGTAGGCATAAGGATGGGCACAATCGCGAGCAAAGAAAAAACTGTATTGCCGTCCTAGCTGATCCCACACCTCAACAGCTCTACCACGCTTGTCCTTAACGACCCGAGGCAAGGCATCTAAGCTAGGTTGAGGTTTTTCAACAACTTGATGAATTTCTCTTATCGTAGACGACAAATCACGTAACTGCTGCAACAGTTCCGCCTTCGTACCTTCTGCTCCCACCCGTGAGTCCTTAGCCGGCACCTGAGAATCACCCATAGCATCCTCCTGGGTTCTTTTTACCCAGAGGTAACCAAGCTCAAAGGATTTTGTAAGTTGAGCAACACTTCTGTTTAACTACGTAGTTTTCCCACTGACAACACGTCAATCTTGCTGCATGATATACCAGCCCACGTATCAATGCTGGGGGAACTGTGGGGTTTTACTATTTAATATATGGGGAACAGATATCTTGATGCGCAAGGCACAAAAACCCAGCTTGTTTACGCTTAAAATCTCACCGGGGGGAATAAGTCAATGGCTGGTCACAAAAATCCTGATTTAGACAAGGCTGTTGCTGATTTTAAAGAAGGTTTGCAAACGCATGACTTCAGCAAAGTTATGCAAGATTTGCAAGAAGACCTACAAAAATTTGGTCCAAACAACAAGCAGTTTGAAAACGAACTTACTAAGCGTCTTCATGAGCAAGGTATTCTCAAAGGTGTAGACATCATTGGGCTTGATCAACATGGACACATGGTTCTTGAAAAAGGCAAAACCCACGAACAAATCATAGTCGACAAAACTGGTCATATACAGCAAGGGGAAATGCAGGATCGGCAAGGCAGACACGCCCGTGTAGGCGATCGCCATGCTAAACATGATGATTCTACCGGACACCATGACGGGCATGATCAACCCCCACGAACACCGGAAACTCAAGCTCAAAGACCCACAGAACACAACATTGAGCGGGATGCTCAAGGCAACGTCTCTAGGATTGAATATCCAGCCAATGGTAAATCACAAGAGTTTAGTCGTGATCAGGACGGCAACATCGTCAAAATTCGCAACGAGGAAGGGGAAACCTGGGCTAAAGGCAAAGATGATGTCTGGACATCAGATACTCAGCCAGCCAAGCAATGGAAAGGCGAGCTCACCGTAGACAAAGACGGTAATTTGATTAAAACAGACAATGATGGGTTTTATGTTGAAAACGTTGATGGCTCTAAAATAGAGTATTCTCCTTCTGGCAAAATCCTAGGCACAGAGACACCTGATGGAAAGACCAGATCATTTGGCTACGATGAACAAGGTCGGCTCAAGGAAATTAATGGTCCTGGCGCAGCTCGCTTTGTTACTACTGACGGTGGTCAAAACTGGACCGTTTACACAGAGTCTGATGGCAAGGAAGGATACTACGGTCAATACGATGTTCAAGTCGACAAAGATGGCAACATTAGTTACAAAAACCATCTGGGAGGCCGCACTGCCGACA
>JACQVM010000056.1 GCA_016209785.1 Candidatus Melainabacteria bacterium
ATGTCGCAGGGTACACTAAACCAGAATAACGCTCCTTGCCCTTTGGTACTATCAACGCCCATTTTGCCACCCATTTGCTCAACAAGTTGCTTGCTAATAGCTAAGCCCAGTCCAACACCACCATGTCGTCTGGTGGAAGACTCATCTGCTTGAGTAAAGGGCTGAAACACCCTGACTTGCTCGGCAGGAGACAATCCTATGCCGGTGTCTGCAACTGAAAACTTAAGAACAATCTTGTTCTCATCTTCATAATCAATGGAGACCCCCAAAGAGACTTCTCCAACATCAGTAAACTTAAGAGCATTGCCGACCAGGTTAACCAATACTTGCTCAATCCGCCCGGGATCGCCAACAAGGCGGTGAGTAATACGTCGATCAACATTGCTTACAAGCCGAAGTTGTCGATTGCCAGCCTCAGTTTCAAAAAGGCGCATTACATCTTCAACAATCACCTTCACATCCAGCGCCATCAGCCTTAACTCAACCTTATCGGCCTCTATCTTTGACAAATCAAGAATGTCATTCACCATCCTTAAAAGAGCTGTTCCTGATTCTTGAACAGCCTCAGCTAACCTACGCTGCTCCTCGGTAAGGATAGAAGCTAGAAGCAATTCGTTCATGCCCAATATGGAAGCTAGCGGAGTACGCAGCTCATGACTAATGTTGGCAACAAACCGTGATTTCAGCTGGGACTCTTGTATAGCCTTGTCCCGACCAATAGCCAGTTCGGCAACCTTCTTACGTTCTGTAATGTCCACAATTGAAGCTAAGACATATGTTCCTGCTTCACTTGTAATGGGAGTTAAACCAATCTCGACTGGTACATCTGAACCATCCTTCCGGCGACCATATAGCTCTCTGTTAGCACCCATTGGGCGTACCTTAGGCTCTTGAGCAAACCCTTGCCGATGCTCCAAATGCTGAGCATGGAACCTATTCGGCACCAGAATCTCAACGGATTGCCCAATCATTTCTTGCCGGCTATAGCCAAATAAGGTCTCTGCTTGCGCGTTCACAAGCAAAATGTTGCCCTGGCTACCAACCAAAACCATTCCATGAGGAGCACTTTCAAACATCAGCTTAAAGGTTGCATCCTCTAAGGGTGAATCTAAATCATGAACTACAGAGAAATTGTCCACGGCGACCCTCTCCTGATACTGTCTGCTTCTAAAACCGTCCAAGCCCATACCAGCACCTATCCACCTTGACTGACTTCAATCTAGGACACATCCTTAAACATCACACCCATGTAGCTCTTGCTTAACCTGAGCACAAATAAACCTTATCTGTCCCCGTAAGACGCGCTATTCGTATCGTGAGCAAGGGATTCATTAACAACAAGCTCTGCAAATTCATTATGGCACTGAACAGTACCGTTACCTGGCAACACTCTTGTAACCATAGTAACGTTTCTTCACAAAAGTAGGTCCTACCGAACCAAGAGTTCAGGCTAAGAGCACTTAACTAATCTTTCTCGTCGTCCTTGTCCTGCGCTGCTTCCTTTTTCTCCTCAGCAGCTTCTTTCTTTTCCTCAGCTTCTATTTGAGCAGCAGTCTTTCTAATCTTGACAAACGGGGCACGCACATACACATTGCCTTGTGCGTCCTTGGTTACTCTCGCAAAGGGAGCCTTTACCTTGGTGCCAGCCTTGCCGCCAGTGCCCTCAACCTTGACAAAAGGAGCACGTACTGTCGTATTGCCTGCCTCATCGGTGGTAACCTTTGTAAATGGTGCCTTAACCTTAGCACCCTCACCGGAAGCGTTTGTATCTACCTTTACAAAGGGGGCACGCACCTTAGTTGCCTCCCCAGATGGGTTAGTTTCTACCTTCACAAATGGAGCACTGACCTTGGTGTCACCTTCAGAAGACTCTGTCTTACTTGTATCATCAGCCCAAACGTCCTGCACCATAGCAATCATGGCAAAAACAACTAATGACACAAACAGCACAGCCACCTTACTACCAACCAACATTGACGGTTTAACCTCACTTTGCATGATTTATCCCTCGCTAATTTGCTACCAGTCTTATCTCATCTACATTCCCAGATTGCCCAGCACATTAATGAAAGTTGAGACAGCTACACCTTGTAGTCCAGCTATCTTACCTCAAGCTTATCTACTGACTTCCACGGAAATTGTAAGGCCCGGTTGGTAAGGACTGAATCGCAACCGCAAGGAGGTCTCGGCTATACACCTTGGCTTCCCTGAAATATGTCTTAGCGTCTTGTTTGGCAGCAAGGATACGGAGACGCATTGTCAGTGGTATTGTTACCGGGATACTTAGTGAGGCATGCGAGCGTGTGGCAGGAGACCTCCAATGGATGCACAGTTTACTTGTGAACAAATGCTCAAAAGCGATGCGTTTGGGCGGATAGAGAAAGGAATCTGGTACCACAACGGTACTGCCGTCCAGGCCATCCGCAGGGTGTACACGCAAAACATCTGGCGCAAGCCGCTCGCCAGATGGCTAGCAAACAACGAGAAGACTGCATTGTGCAAGTTGGCGCACCTGGCTGAGCTAGGTTATGTTCCGCGGGTGCTTGCTACTACGGACAACTATCACATCCGAAGCTTCATGGAAGCAGAGGTGTTGTACCGTACAAATCGCCCAGTGCCTCGCAAGTTTTTTCTTGAAGCAAGGAGAGTGCTACACAACATGAGACACTCCGGCGTCTGCCACAACGATCTAGCCAAAGAGGGCAACTGGCTGGTGTGCAGTGGCAATAATCTGCCGGCGCTTGTTGATTTTCAATTGGCGTTTTGTTTTCGAGACACTCGCCACACACTGTTTCTGACACTGTGCCATGAGGACTTGCGCCATCTTCTCAAGCACAAGCGCAAGTATGTGGGAGTGACCGCCTGCGAAAAAGGAGTGCTGGCAAAGAAAAGCTTGCTCACTAGGGTGTGGATGGCAACAGGAAAAAAAGTTTACCTGTTTTTTACACGCAAGATTCTAGGCTGGCAGGAACGCAACGGCCCGTGTGAGCGTGATTTTTAGATTTTTGACATCACAGGTGTGCGTCCGGTTCTTCCCGTGGTAGCGGAAGACCGGTGGGTATGGTTTCCTTAAGCAGTAGGTAAGCAATTCTCTGGTGGTGAATATCTTGTCTAAAGGAAGGCGGCAAATGTGTCGTTTAATGAAATCTGAAATGGGCATGCTTTTTTCTCCTTGAATTGGTATAGAGAAAAACGTCCGTATTTCTCTATACGCAGACAGGCAAAAAAGTTCACCCACCACGGATTTGTCCAACACAACATTCCTTAAACACTGAATTAACTATCTACAATGAGGATATCTTTGTCTTAATAAACGAGAATGGGCACTGGTGGGTGGTTGCGAATCAATTCTCTGATAATCCGCAGAACTGAAACCAACTGAACAACTTCAGCTGTCTGACAAAATTATGGCATCTGCTTCGAGCTTGGAACTGCCGAACAACCGCAATGAAAAGCCCCATAAGCTTTATCAATGAAGGTGCTACCCTAAATACAGAGTCATCACAACCTACATAAGGGTAACTCCAGTCAAGCACATGGCTAACCCTAACAAACGATTGCAAAAAAATGTTGAGGGGGACTTTTTTGTTGACTCAACATGCATTAACTGCGATACGTGTCGCCAACTTGCACCTCATGTCTTTAGCGAATTTGATGACCACTCCTTTGTCTATGCTCAACCTCAGAACAAAAACGAGAAACAACTTGCCTTAAGAGCACTTTTGTCCTGTCCTACGGGTTCAATTGGCACAACAGGCACAAAAAATGTTAAGGACGTCATGGAAGACTTTCCCCTGACCATAGACAATGGTGTTTACTATTGTGGCTTCAACTCCCCAAAATCCTTCGGAGCAAACAGCTACTTCATTCAACACACTGATGGCAACTGGCTGGTTGATTCCCCCAAATTTACCAAGCATTTAGTAAAAGCTTTCGGTGAGCTTGGAGGATTACGATACATATTCTTAACCCATCAGGATGATGTTGCAGATGCTGACAAATTTGCCTTGGAATTTGATAGTCAAAGAATAATTCATCAAGAAGAGGTTGCTGCTCAGCCAGACGCCGAGATTATCCTGCAAGGTCTCAAGCCAGTGAGACTCTTCCCAGATTTCTTAGCAATTCCAACTCCAGGACATACCAAGGGTCATTGCCTGCTGCTTTACAAAGATTGCTTCCTTTTCACTGGCGATCACCTTTACTGGGATAGACAAACCAAACGTTTGGAAGCCTGGCAAGACTACTGCTGGTATTCATGGTCAGAGTTAACCAAATCCATGGCTCTACTGGTTTGTTACAACTTCCAGTGGATCTTGCCAGGACATGGGCAGAGAATTTCGCTAGCACCACATGCTATGCACCAGCAGCTATTGGAACTGGTAAGCAGGATGCAATCTACATCAGCGAGTCAAGCAACCATTGGAAAACTGTAAGGGTTGAAACGTCAGTAAATCAAGCTCTCTAAGACTACATGCCGTATCTGATCCGGTCTATTAGGCAGTGGCAGATGTCACAGACCCCTGAAGCACAGTGGCACCACCAACTGGCCGGCAAACATATACTGCTGCTTTCTTGCCGCATTGTGCTTCATAGGCAGCAACAACCTCATTGCAAAAACTGTCCAGCATGTGAGCCTTCACAATGGCAACTGAGCAGCCACCAAAACCTGCACCTGTCATGCGTGCACCCATCACCCCTGGGTATTCCTGGCTCAAAGCAACCAAAGTGTCAAGTTCTACACAGCTTACCTCGTAGTCGTTTTTAAGCGACTGGTGCGATTCATTCATGAGCCAGCCAAACTGCTGCATATCACCAAGCTCTAATGCCTTGACTGCTTGCTCAACACGACAATTCTCACTGATCACGTGACGGCAACGATTGAGAATTACACTGGGCAGATGTGCTTCGCATCTAGATAATTCAGCCAAGCTAACATCCCGCAAGCTCTTAATGTCAGCCCTGCCAAGCTGTTGGCTTACAAGCCTCACACCTTCCTTACATTGGGCACGACGTTCATTGTAGTGGCTATCCACAAGCCCACGAACAACACCAGAATGTACAACGACTATTGTCCAGCCTAAAGACATAAAATGAAGAGGCACGACGGTGTATTCAAGCGACCTACAATCAATAAGCAAAGCAGCATCACTCACCGCTAGCACAGAAACAAACTGGTCCATGATGCCGCACTGAACGCCCACAAAGTCATTTTCTGCTTTCTGTGACAACAAAGCAATGTCCTTCCCACCAATTCCTAGATGGAACATAGCATTGACCAGTGTCGCTACCGCCACTTCATAAGCTGCTGACGAGCTTAGTCCAGACCCTTGCGGTACTGTTCCTGCTAAAACCGCCTTAAAACCAGCTATGTGATAACCTTTGTGAGTAAGAACTTGCAACAGCCCACGCAAGTAATTGCACCACAGTTTGTTAGAATCAAAAGAAATATCATTTACCTGAAAGTTATCGTCTTGGTGATAATCCAGCGAGTAAACACATACACTTTGAGACTCTACGTCAGGAGACGCTGCAATGAGTATGTCCCGATCAATTGCCACTGGCAATACCAGACCTTCATTGTAGTCCGTGTGCTCCCCAATAAGATTGACTCGCCCTGGTGCTCGAACAATAAAAGCAGGACGGCTGCCATATCTCTTTATAAACGTATTCTCTATGACCTTTATTCTAGACTCAAGGGTGTTCATCGGCAATCACCAGATATGGTTCACAAGCTCTTAATTCTGCAGCTTTCTCTTCAGGAAGCGTGTCATTGATAAATGTACCTGCTCCTGATTCACAACCTGCAAGATATTTGAGCTTTTCCTTTGTCCTTAATGGTGGATAGAACTCTATATGAAAATGGCTCCCTGGCCACGAACGCCCATCCGTCGGCTCTTGATGCATGACCATCATGTAGGGCATCGAAAGACTCCAAAGATTATCGTACTTCTGCAGCACAGTCTTTAGAATTAAGGCCAGATCCTCCTCGTCAGGTTCCTCAAATTCAGCCATCGACGACAGATGGTATTTACTATAAACATGCACCTCGTAAGGAAATCTTGCATAAAAAGGAACAAAAGCTACAAAACGCTGTGATTCCACCACAAGGCGTCTGCGGTCTTTTGTCTCGTGAGCCAATATGTCACAGTGCAAACAGCGTCCAGTACGCCCATGGTGTTTATTGGCATTTTCTAGCTCACACAAAATCCTTGGCGGCAAATAAGAGAAGGCATAAATTTGTCCATGTGGATGGTGGATGGTTACACCAATCTCCTTACCTTTGTTCTCAAAGATAAACACATACTCAATTTCCGGGCGTGACCCTAGTTCCTGGTATCGATCTCGCCAGACCTTAATCAATTGAACCAGCTTACCTACAGGTAAGTCTGTCAAAGTACTCTCATGATCTGGCGAGTACAATACAACCTCACAAGCACCCACTGATGGACTAACCTTATACAAATCAGTCCCCACAAGCGCTGGTGTTGGAGGATGGGGCACCAAGCTAGGAAACTTGTTTTCCAATACAACAAATTCATAGTCTTCCCGTGGAATCTCAGTAGCAAAGCCCCCTTGCCGTGTCGGACACAGCGGACAATAATCTGCTGGTGGAAAGAAGGTACGATCTTGTCTATGGGTCGCTGTAATCACCCATTCCCCTAGAACTGGATTCCAGCGCATTTCGGACACTAGCTATTCCCTGCAGTCTGTGACAAGAGTTTCCCCGCAACTCTTGATATCATCGCCGCCTGTCCTGCCTTGCAAAAAACTGTAGAAAATTACCCAACGCCCATCTTCTTTCTTCTCCATGTTTTTGCACATTGTCAGCAAACCCACCTTGTCAGCAGGCTTCTTGTCAAGTTTAGTTTCTTTGCCGCCTTGAAGCATGTCTGTCCAGTGTGGTTTGCTGATTAACGTAGCATATTACATAGCATATTTTGCTAGATATCCTCTCTTACGCGCTTGAGCCAAAAAGTGTTGGAACACCTGCGCCACAACAACCATGTATAAGATGTTGAGCAATGACGCTGCCCATAAGTGATATGCATCAAGTTGCCCCTTCTCCAGCACTTGCCTCATCCCCTCAAACACATGTGATGCCGGAACACACCAAGCCACTGGCTGCAACCAAGCTGGCAGTATACTCACTGGATAAAACACTGCTGACAATGGTTGTACCAGAAAAGGGATGGCCCAGGCAAGAGCTTCCGCTGGTGGACCCCAGCGCAAGATACAACCCATAGTTAAAAGTCCCATTGACCAACCCATTAGCAAAAGATTGCCAAACAGCAAAGCAAAGCTCACCCCTAACGACAACACATTGAACGAATAGATTAGGCAAGCTAGCCCACCTAATAGACACACTACAATCACTGCCTGCACAAGACCCATCAGGTAGGCCGCAGCTATATACTCACTCACCTTGATGGGAGCAACAAATATATTGAGCAAGTTGCGCGACCAGACATCATCCAAGAAGGACACACTAATTACTTGCTGAGCTCTATAAAGCACGTTCCACATGATGGTTGCAGCAATCAAAAATGTAATTGCCGCAGGCACCGCATGGCTGACTTTCAGCATATACACAGTAACAAACCCCCAAACCAGCAGGTCCATCACGGGCCAGAAACAAAGATCCATGGCCCTGAAAGAATTTCGCGAACAAATAAAAGCATACTTAATTATCAACGCTCGTACGACTCGCCAATTCATGACGTTACTCCTCTCTCACGGGTGTTCTAGCAACAGTAATGAAGACTTCCTCGAGACTCTGGCTTCCATATCTCTCAAGAATTTCCTCCGGACAACCCTCCGCAATAACTTTGCCTTTCTGCATAAACAAAACCCTGTCACACAGTTCGTGCACATCAATCATGTTGTGCGAGGTGGTGATCACGGTCATGCTTGTTTCACGCTGCAACGCAATAAGAATCTTTCTGGCCTTGTCAGCCAGATCAGGATCAAGACTGGCAGTTGGTTCATCCAACAGCAGAAGCTGAGGCTCATTCAGCAAGGCCTTGCACAGGTTTAAGCGTGTTTGTTCGCCCGAAGAAAGCATGCCTGTACTTTTCTTTTGCAGATGGGACAGCTCAAATATCTCAAGCAGCTCCTGGATTTTGCGCCTGGCGTGCTTAACCCTATAAATCTCAGCAAAAACATAAAGGTTTTCCCAAACCTTCAGGTTATACGGAAGAAACTGGTAGGCAGAGGCAAAGTTCATGCGCTGCAAAATATCTACTCTATGTGTTTGCAAATCCGCCCCAAAGACCTTTATGGTGCCAGCACTAGGCACAATTAACCCTAGAAGCATGTGAATGGTAGTTGTCTTTCCTGCTCCATTGGCACCCAACAAACCAATAATTTCACCAGGCTTGACTGTAAAGCTAAGCCCATCAACAGCTACCGCACGGTCAAATTCCTTGCGCAAGCCACAGACTTCAACTACGTATTGAGACATAACAATACTCCAGCAAATAAGCAAAATTGAGCACAAAGTGACCTAAATCCAAGCAAGAAACCATAACTTCCCTGACATTTGTGCCAGAGGGCATTCTCGACTTGGATGAACCACTTACACGCTACAAAATGGTTGTCGTTAAAGGAGCGGTAAACCGAGAACGCCCATCAAGCCCGACTGGGACTGGGCTGCTTGCTAAAGCTCAAGTTAATCATTCTGGTTACCCGCCTTTTTCACAGGACGACATTAAGACAAAGATACCTCAAATCTAAGACTCATGCAAGACTTAAGCAATGGTTTGCAAACAACGTCTAATACATACCATAGAATTAGTTAACAGCCTGGCAGTCACACATGAACTAGTTTCTCTGCTGAGTTATTGCATTTCACCCAAGCTAAATGAGTCTTTACCAAATGGATCATCAGCACTATTGACCCAGGCATTAAGCAGTCCAGTATATGCCCCCTCAAAGGTGCCACCTAAGACAGCATAAGGCAAACTCAGTGCACCAGCTGGCAGTACAAACAACGGATTGGTGCTTTCTCCTACAATATCCCGGGTTGCAGTAATTGTTTGTTGATAAGACTTACGCACAATGGCAATTGGTGTACCAATTACAACGCCTGCCACAAATGCAGCTAGCCTATGGGGCAACTGAACCCCAGAGTCCTTGGTATCGCTCACGTTTTGCGCCGGTTCGCTCTTGCCAGGCGAGACACCTGTAGCTTCTTCCGCCTGTCCAGGAAGCCAACCACCCGCACACACCATAAAAGCACACAACAGCCCCAAGGCTCCTTTTGTCATTCTTAGTTCCTTTCTTGCCTTATACAAACTGGTGCCTGAAAGTAACAACCTAATCCAACAATGAATTATCGCTGCCTGACAACTAAAGCAAAAGCTCCGCTAGTTTACAGCTACTCTAAGCAGACTAAGACTATTTACCAGAACCTTCTTCCGGGAAGCCCTTTTCGCGCCAGGAGCGGATACCACCTGCCATTGAAAAGACACGTTGGTATCCCATCTTTTGTAGATTGTCGGCAGCAAGGGCAGACCGATAGCCTCCACCGCAATAAAGAATGATTTCGGCATTACAGTCAGGAACATACCTAGCAATATCTCTTTCAAGAACGCCTCGACCTATGTGCAGGCAACCAACTGCCCGTCCTTGCTCCCATTCGTGATCTTCACGAACATCAATAAAGTAAATGGGCTCCTTCCTGTTTTGCTTGCCAAGCACCTCGTCGGGAGCAATTTCTCGAATGCGTGGCATAACCTCAGCTACCAGCCTCTCAAATGCATCAGTGTGCTTCATAGCTTGTCCAGTACCCACAGCCGTTACCTCCACTAATAAAAATGCTCAAGCCTTGCTTGTATTTGACCATCTTTGCAGTCCACAAAGATGCAACAAAGAAAGTTTTATCTCCCTACAGTGAGCTTACCTAAATCCTGCCGTCTATCATAGCTCAGTGTGTATTGGAAGTTTAGTTTCTAGTATTGGGCAGGCATTCCTCCTAAATTACTTGCTACCAACCGTATAGCAAACAAGACCAAGGCAATGCACCCAAGGAGGACCACTAAATGAGAACGCTGATCTGCTCGGCCTGCCAGCGCCATGCTCCATGTACTGTAACTGTATGCCCAAGCTGTAACAGAAGAACCATGGTTTTCTATGAAACCTTCAATTCCAAAAGCATAACTTATAGCCACTTCGCCGCCGCACAAAGCAAAAAAGGCACACACCCTATGGTCAGCCTTATGGCAGTTACTGTATTTGCTACCGGTCTATCAGGCTTGCTCTATGCCCTACTGTATATGCATTAATCTTTGCCACCATATCTCAGTTAATCACTGCTCACTGGCTCCCACAACTTTGTAAGGCACCCGAGACACCACATTTGATATCACTATACAAGAATCTGCCCTTGGAGGGATTCGAACCCTCAATCCCTTTCGGGCAACGCATTTTAAGTGCGTCTCGTATACCAGGTTCCGACACAAGGGCTAAGCTTGAAAGTATTCTACACTCTTTGCCTCACCAGGATTTCCTAGAAATTGACTTAGGACAACCTTAGCTCCAAGCATGCCTCAGCCAGCTTCCTGAAAGAATCTATGGTAAGCAAATCTTAAATGACAGCCTTAAGAATCTGTCAGACAAGACTCTAGAAATTGAATTTCCTTGACATAGAAGGTAATGTCATGGGGTTGGCAATGAGATGACCCAATGACTGGTCTTAGTACCCCTGTAAGCTTTGCTGCCAAGACCATCACCAAGTCTTTGCAGGTTACTGCTTTATGGGCTATAACAATCTTCTTGGCTACCAACCTAACACTATCTTTGCTAAGCAACCATTTAATAACCTCACCAAGCAGAGGAACCCAAGAGGGAAGAGCTACTTACCAGGCATGTGCTTCAGCAATGTCCGAGTTCAACCATAGTGAAGTTGTTCCGCCAGTTGTCTTAGTAGGTTCTTCTATCGTAATGGCACCGCTTTGGTCAAGCGATTGGAAGCGTTACACAGGCGTCAGGGATGTATATCATCATCACTTATCCATCCACCTTAACAAATGCCTTGGGCTAGCTGGGATGAAGGGGCTCACTACATTCAGCTTTGCCTTACCTGGTGCCATGATATCCGACATTTATCTCATAGCCCAGAAATTGTTTCGTGGCAACCATACCCCACAACTTATAGTCTATGGACTATCTCCTCGAGATTTCATGGACGATCTGCTGACTGGCGAGACTAGAACAGTTGTTTTTCAGCAATTAATGACTCTTGCTGATCTGCCTTCCCTAGGAGATCTTTACTTGTCAACACTGCAAGAAAAGGTTGATTATATTCTCAACAATACTATTTACCTCTATGGCAAACGCTGGCGATATCAAAACAAGCTAATCGCAAGCACACAAGAGATGCTTACAAAACTACTGTCAAATCGCTGCCTGAGAGCAAAGGCAACCAACAATGAGCCCGAGCAGCACTTTCTACTTGAGACTAATCGGGCTTGTGTTTGGACAAAAAGCCTGGAGGAGTATAGGGCACGATACAGACACTTTAACCACGCCCAGTTTAGTAAGCAAACAGCCTTTCTTAGAAATCTACTGGAGCTTGCCAACTCACGAGGCATCCACATTGTGCTCGTCAACATGCCTCTTACTCAGGAAAACATTTCCTTAATGCCAGCTAATCTCTATGATTGTTATATACAAACACTCACTAATCTTGCTGACAGTTACAAATGTCATTTACTTGACTTACAAAGCAACGCACATTTCCAACATGAGCATTTTTACGATACGGTTCATCTTAATGCTGCCGGGGGAGATAAGCTTATTGCTACCCTTTCGGGCTGGATAGTTGCCCACAAGACGCAATTGTCTCCAGAACCCAGTAATGACCTATCTACATCGGACCCTTAAGTGATGCAAGATCATCTATGTGAGATGAAGCCAGGCTATTGCCTCTCAATTGGCTCACAACCCAGATACTCAGTAAAATCCAAAACACACCAACTAGTCTAACAATCCATCTTTTTTCGTCAGCAGGATCCTGCAAGAAATTTCCTGAGACACCAGATAACAACAACGTAATTGGATCTGGGCTACTGGGTGTACCAATTCGCATCCAAGTAAGTCCTTGTACAGCCACCAAGCTCATAGAAATCCAAAGTGCAAGGCTTGCTATGCTGCTATCCACATTCAACAACTTAAACCGCAGACTGCCTTTACTTTCATCAACACTTAAAACAAAAGGATACTGCAGATAAAGTCCAGTCAAAGCACACAAGAGAGCAGAAATTAAAAGGCAAACCTGGTTATCTGTCCATGCACTCAACAGATAGGAAAACGCTACAAGCAGCCATCCATATGAGAGCACCGCTTGAAGGGTTTCACATTTATGCCTAGCTGTCCACAATCTAACAACAGCACTAAAGCCGGCCGCCAGCCAAACAAAACACCACACAATAACACTTATGGATTGTTTAGCCTTCTCCGTCTGATACTTAGCTAACAGGTCAGCAGAATCAGCATCCACACCAAACAAATCAAAATACGCAACCCTGAAGCTGGCATAGGCACGGGTAGAATGGAATTGCTCTATTCTGGTTGCTAGAAAGTTTCCAACGTTTTGCTCAATCCAATACCAAGGACCAGCAAAAAGGCTGTAGCCTAACGCACCAAACATAGTGCTAGCTGGCTCACCGCGAATCTCAAGGCTGACAGGATGCAAGAAATCAGGCTCTTGTTGAAACCTCTGCCGTGCCCAACTCCGTATGGCTTCCAGTGCCACCACATTCTTATCAGTGTAAGGACTCTGCACCAGAACCATAGCCAAACCATATGATTTTGTTACACGATCAGCCAGCTTGGTATCACCAGGATAATGTTGGCTGTATTCCGGTAGCTCTTGCCTAGGAGAAACCAAGTCAAGTCTAGGTGGCCTCGGTCTACCAAAGTAGGCAAGAACAACACCCGCTAAGATTGCCAATATCAGCAGGCAGACCAACTTGTACCTTACAATCGACATGCTTCATTTCCTTTAAGCATCACCAAATCCACCACCTCATTTTGCTAAACACTAACTATAGGAATCATCGCCAATGATTATCATACAGTTCAACCACCTCACACCGATAACAGTACCGGTTTGATCCATGAAAAAGCTTTATAGAAATTCACTTGTCTACAATTTAAGAACACCCTGCCCAGCAATTGCTGGCACTGAGCTCAAGCCTCATTAAGACAACGCCATCTTAACCAAACCGTCGTCTCGGGCGAAAACGTCTTACCAAGGGTTTTCTCCTCGGCATAGGGGCAGTGTCAGATCCTCGGTTGCTATCCAGCCGACAACCAATTACTCTTTCGATGTCTCGGACTAAATGTCGTTGTTCTTCGTTAACAAAAGACACTGCCACACCTGAGCGCCCGGCGCGACCAGTTCTACCAATACGGTGCACGTAATCGGTAGGCGAGGTCGGCAAATCATAATTTACCACATGACTAATGGCCGGAATGTCCAGTCCACGAGCAGCCACATCAGTAGCCACCAGAACACAAAAACGTCCCTCACGATAACCAGCGAGCGTCCTTTCACGCTTGCTTTGTGGAATATCGCTATGTATTTCTTCGGCAGGTATATTTAAACTACACAGCCTGTTCTTGATCATTGAGGCTTTCCGGCGTGTTCTGGCAAACACTAGAACGGTGCCTTTGTTGCTCTCTTCTATCAACTGCATAAGCAGCGCTTCTTTGCCTGCTTCACTGACATGAAATATCTTCTGGGCAATGGCACATGGTTCAACCCTATCGGTGTTAATAAGTATAGTGACTGGATTGAGTA
>JACQVM010000064.1 GCA_016209785.1 Candidatus Melainabacteria bacterium
CACAGCATATCGTTCAAATAAGGTCACCAACGGTTGTCCAAGAATTACTGGAGAAGCTAACGCGTAAAGCCCTAAGCAAAGCTCAACAAGAGCATAAACCTTGAGCGGATCTTTTATCTGTCCAACCTTACGTCCAGCAACTGCGGCTCCTAAAGCTAGCCCCCCCATAAATATAGACAGGATGCTAGCAGTAGCTGGGGTGGTGACACCAAAGACACGCACCAAATAACGAAGCCAGATTACCTCATACATTAGCCCAGTTAGACCGGAAAAAAAGCAACACAAGCAGACTGCCCAGATAACCGGCAGTTGTAGCTGACAACTTTCAGCTTTTCCACCACACTTCTTGTGATCGTTAATCATACTAGTCCCTGCAAAGTAAGTTAGAATCACTCCAAGTGATTCTCAACACCATTATCCTGCACAACTTCATGAGTTATGCTGATGCCAGGCTGGACCTGACATCAATGCCTGTTGCTTGTCTTACTGGTCCTAATGGTGCTGGGAAATCAGCCCTCTTGGATGCTGTTACCTGGACTTTGTGGGAAACGTCTAGATCATCATCGGATGAACTTATTCGCCTTGGACAAAATGAGATGTGGGTGGAGGTCACCTTTGGTCTCGAGGGTCAGGAGTATCGGGTTAAGCGCTCACGATTGAAGTCCAGTAGCAAAGGACTTGCCAAGTCTTCCCTAGATCTGCAGATGCTAAAGGCTGATGGGAACTCACTTTCATTAACTTGCCCTACAATTCGCCAAACCCAACAACGAATTTGTCACCTGCTAGCCATGGATTATCAGACTTTTGTTAACAGCGTTTACCTAAGGCAAGGTAAAGCTGACGAATTTACTACCAAACAACCTGCAGAGCGTAAACAAGTATTGGCAGAAATCTTAGGACTTAGTTACTTTGACAAATTGCAAGACCTCGCCAAAGACAAATCCAAAGAGCTAAAGGCTAAAAGTGAAGTCCTGGAAACAACACTTAAGGCTTTGCCAGATATTGAGCAAAAACTAGAAGAAGTTATCAACGAACTTGCTCTAGCCAACACGGCAGTCAAAAACGTAAGCGAAAAGTTAGCTTTTTATGGAAATTCCCTTGCGAGCGTAGAAACACGTTGGAGTCAAATAAACCAATCCAAAGAAAAACGAGCCGGTGGACAGTCTCGCATAGCCGAACTTACCTCAGATATTCATGCTCTTAGTCACGCCCACGAGGAAACACAGCAAAAACTAAGCGAGCTACAAGCTCTTATAGCTGCTTCTCCTGAAATAGCTCAGCAAGCCCAAGAACTTGCTTGCTTAAAAGCACAAAAGCAAGACCTTGAGCAAAAGACATTGCAACTTCAGCAAGTTACCACCAGACGCCTTGAGCTTCAATCTAGTTTAGCATCTGCCCAAAGCCGTTTAGAGGTAGAGCTAGAACATCGTCAGGACGAGCTTAAGGAACTCAAGGAAAAAAAAGCACAGCTTTTAAAGCAAACTGCTGATCAGCAAACACAAGAAGCAGCTTATCTTAAGCTAAAAGAACTTTTGGTGTCTGAAACCGACTTAGCCCAAAAACAAGAAACGTATATTCAGTTGACAAATCGGGCAAGTGAGCTCCAAGCACAAATTATAGAAAGCAAAATTCGGCTTGACGCACACCTTGAGCAAAAGCAAACAGCACAAGAGGAATTAGAAAGCATTATCGCCAGTTCTCATCTGGTTGAAGAGGAAGGCTTAGGTTTAGCCATAGAAGCTCAAAAGTTAGACAAGCTTGAAACTGAGTTTGAGCTTGTGGAAGAAAAAGGCCTAGCCGTAAAGTCCGAGCTTGAACTGTCAGCCAACCAAGTTAAGGATCTCAGGCTAAGACAACAAGAAAATCAAGAAAAAATGCATACCTTAGAAGAAACTTCGTCCTCCAGTACTTGTCCTTTATGTTGTGCACCAATTGTTGATCGCCACGCCGTTATCAACCATTACCAGCAGCAAAACAAGGCAATTGGCAACCAGATAGCTGAGCTGGAAGAAACCACAGGACAGCTTGAACACTCCAGAGCCAACTTACGCAAGAGATATTTAGAACTGCGTAAACAGTTGGACACTAGAAAGTCCCTCGACATTAGAATTGGACAATTTGATGAGAAAGTCTCAGCCGTGGAGCGTGCTAAAGCAAGTCACCAATCATTGGCTACAGAAATTTGTCACCTAAAGGCACGCCTTAATGATCAAGACTATGCCCAAATCGAGCGAGAAAGTCTGGTTGCTGTCAAGGCCGAGCTTTACAAGTTGGATTTTGATCCAGTAATTTATGCCAACCTCCAATCTCAAATCCGCATGCAACGCCACGTTGAGACCCGATATCAGAGCCTCAAAAGAGATCTCACCGAACTAGCAAAACTAGAACAAAGCATTCCATTGCAGCAAAGCAAAGTATAAGAACTTATTCATACTCTAGACAATAAGGCATACGCACCAGAGATCCAGCAACAACTCAAAGAGCTGGACGACCAACTTAGTGCTCTCAGCTATGATCAAAAGCAACATCAAGAAATAAACATACGCCTAACATCCTTAATACCCATTGCTGAGCGTGTCCGAGATTTAGAAAGGGCCAATTTAGAATGTCCTCAACTAGCAGAGTCTCTTAATAGCTTGCAACAAATGCTCCTACCTAAGTCACAACAGCTCACCCAACTAAAGCTTGATCTTAATGGCTGGGAAAAGGACCTGGCTGAATTACCCGAAATTGAAAGCAAGCTCGATGAACTAAAGCTGACAGTAGCCCAGCTTACCTTAAGCAAGGAAGAACTTTCCAACAAGACTGCTGTGCTTGAGTCACGTTTCTCAGAACTTACTGAGCGCAAGCAAGAACTTAAGAAACAACATGAAG
>JACQVM010000063.1 GCA_016209785.1 Candidatus Melainabacteria bacterium
AAGCCATACCGTGCATTGTGGCACCTCGGTCTAGTTTAAGTACAGCTTCTAATCCTCTGGGGGATTTAATTGGTGAGCTAAGCTCAAAATACTTCTCAAGAAGAACTTCATCACCATAAGGTGGGGGCTCTTCTTGATCTATGGGCAACTGATGTGACATCCATTGCCACAAAACAAGATCGCTGCCTGAGCGCTTAAGCGTCACGGTTACATGAGGAAACCAGTCATCAACCGGAGATGCGTCTCGAAAAACGGTCAGCCTCCCACGGGTAAGAGGTGGCCGATCAATGAGCATCTGCCGTCCTAGAGCATCAATTTCCTCCATTAGCGCACTCCTTAACCCAACAGGTTAAGCATAACATTGACGTGCTGGCCATTGCGCTAAGATGATTGGATGATGGCAATTTCTCCAATTGGCAAGAAAGTTACCAAGCAGCACTGTGTATTATTTTTGTTGATTGCAGTTGGTTTTGTTTTTGGTTCATTCGCTAGGAGTGCCCCTCAGGCAAGTCAAGAATTGCATAGATCAACAAAAGCTCGCGAACACCTGTCTGCTGTGGCGGAGGTCACCTGGTGGTCACTTGATCCTACTGGTTATCACCCTGCTGTTCTCGTCAAAATTGAAAATACAAGTGGCAAGGATCTTTCCGGTCAGCTCATTCGCTTGCAAGGAAGATTCATGGATGTGCAAAGTGGGATGGTTACTGTTGCCAGAAAAGAAATTAGGCAAGCTTTTGTTCCCGGCCAAGAAATTTACATTGCTTTGCGTGCACCCCAGCCATATCAATTACCCATTGATGTAAATGCCTGGCCACAAATGGAATGCAAGGTTATGTGTAGGGTAGGTAATGTTGGTGACGAAGGGACACAAACGTTAATCATCTCCAAGCTTGAATCTGTAACCATGACTGATGACGATGCTTACCAAAAGCTCAGTAAAGTACTTGAATTTCGACAAGTGCCAGAAGATGAGGGTTATGCGCCTGACAAGCAAGAACACAAAACGGCACCAGTCAAACCACTCAAAGCATCTGCTGCAAGCTTGAGAACCCCTACACGAGTCAAAGCTGCTTCACACCCAGCATCAAACCATAAATCCATTGTGTCTTATGTTTGCTCACATGCAATGCCCGGAATTGGGGATGACTTTTATTTTTTTGAGAAGACATATGGTCTTCCTGCTGCCACCGATTCCAGCCAGTCAAGCTGGTGCTGGGCTTCCTACACCAAGACCAACCCTAGGATGACAGTCTTTACTGGCTCCAAAGGCGTTACTGGCAAAGTAGATGTCTTAATGCTTGAGCTCCCAGCCTTGGAGGTTAAGGATGAGTCAACACTCATTGCTGTAGGCAAGTCATTATCAGGAAAATTTAAGGCACAAAAACTAAGCAACCCCACCAGGTCAGTTCGTTATCTAAGTGTCGGGCGAACCCAATTGGTGACATTCGCTGCACCTAGTTATCAGCTCACTTACTTAACACCCAGAGGCACCAGCACCGACAATAAGACCTACATCCTAATCCTGTCGAAACCTGCTGGTCCGATAGAGACAATCCTAGCCGAACAAACCAAGCTTAGCCCAATCTTGCATCAGTTTAGTTCATTCTTTAGCCCTCGCTAACTTGTTTGTCAAAGATGCATAAGGGCTATAATTGCCATTATTATTTCAAATTCCCTTTCAAGAAACACATATGCCAGTAGAATTGCCTGTTAGAAATCACCCCGTAAGTACAGACATGATCCCTATTGTTGGATCAACAGCTCCATCAATCATTGATTCACTACCGCTGAGCCTTGTTCTCCTCTTGGCCTCGCCATATCTGGCTGGGCGAGCAGCAACAGATGCCATAAAGTTAGCCCACAGGGTGTACCAGGACAGCCGTTTTTCAGCAACGCTTGATATGCTTGGGGAAGATGCTAGGAGCGTTGAAGACTGTCAGGCATACGTTGAGCACTACAAACAACTCATTGGCTTTATTGCTAGCAAGCCCGTGCCTTGTGTAAAGAACATAGAGCAAATGACCATTTCGCTTAAGCCTTCAATGTTTGCAGTCGCACCACCTGCCTCAGGCGGTGGCAGCGATCCAAAATTAGATGATGCCTTTGACCGTATAAGAGAAGTTGTCGATTGTGCCTTTAAGCACAACCTGGGCGTCACAATAGAAGCTGAAGATCACCGCTGGATTGACTTTCACCTTGAGACATACTTTTCGCTTGTTAACGCTGGCTACTCCAACGTTGGAACTGTTATGCAAACAAGGTTGTTTAGAACAGCATCCGACATCAAACGCTTTGATGAAAGAATGCGCGTAAGGCTGCTCATAGGTATCTACAATGAACCCTCTGACATAGCCTACACTGAAAAACCAATCATGAAAGATTTGCTTGTATCCTATGCAGGTGAACTTCTGGACAGGGGAACTTATGTAGAGTTAGCGACACACGACACTGAATGTTTAGAAAGTTTTTTCACTAAAGTAGCAATCCCGCGCAAAATCTCTCCACTGAGGTTTGAGACCCAATTTCTTCTAGGAGTTCCTCGAAGGAAGCTTCAACAATCCTTAGTCTCAGGCACATATTTTGAACTCTTCGAGAAACAATTTAACAAACTCGAGCAACAGTACATTCAGGAGTTGACAAACAGCGGCATACTGGTGCGCCTTTATCTTCCTTATGGTAAAGACGAAATAGCTGCTGCATATTGTAAGCGTCGCTTAAAGGCCAACCCCAACTTGATTACCTTTGGAATTAAAAACCTACTTCACATTCAATAGGTTAGTAACCATCTTAGCTCTTGCTTTGTGCCTGATTACGGTCTCAGCAAAAGCAGACAGCCTTGAGCCCTCTAAGCTAGAGGGCCAGTTAAGTGCATTTGATAACCTATTGAGTCGCTGGCTTGCCCGACCAAATCTTCAGAATTCTCTGGTGGGACTGGAAGTCATGGCTCTTCCGTCAGGACGCATTCTGTTTAGCCACAATGGAAGCAAACGTTTTGTGCCAGCTTCCACTCTCAAAATCCTCACGACAGCGTGCGCTTTCAACACTCTTGGTCAGGATTTCCGTTATGTGACCCAGCTTTTATCATCTGGAACAATTAAGAAAGACAAACTATTAGGTGATTTGCTTATAGCCCCATCTCAGGATCCTACCCTTACCACGCAAGACATTACCGGTCTCCTTTTGTCGCTAAAAGCAAAAAAGATAAAGCGTATAGAAGGAACCATACGCATGCATGCACCTCTTAGCACTGCGGAGTATTTTGACCCTGGATGGCTCGTTGAGGATTGGGGTCAAGACTGGATGCCAGTGCCTTCCAGCTTAGTACTTGATCACAATCTAGCACCACTTAAAGATCCAGCTCGGGGCATAGCGGCTACTACAAGGACAATCGGGAAGACCAACAGTGCCTTGCTCTCCACACTACTCGTATCAAATAATAGCCCTGGCTGGGTCTGTCTGGACTCAGGTAACAAATTCATTAGTGTTTGTCGCAATCTTGAACCTACCATGAGCACTAATGGTTCACTTATCATAGCTAATCCTGACGACTACAACCTTATGTTAGTCATCACAACCGCGCGCTCCTTGGGTCTTGCCTTTGCGTCTTATATGCCTGCACACACCCCGGACAGTCAACCCATCATCCTTGGCGAGCACCAGTCTAAGCAGCTATTGGACATCATCAGGATTACCTTGAAAGAAAGCGATAACCTGTACGCCCAGCAGTTGCTGAGAACTCTAGGACTGAAAGCACGCGCTACAAACAACCACTCGAGGGCCCGCCCTTTGGAAGCACGCGGGATTGACTATCTTTTGGCTTGGCTTAATGGAATTGGTGTTGGGTCAAACGAAATAATTCTCTATGATGGATGTGGGCTCTCCCGTAAGAATTGCCTTACCCCACATGCACTAAATATGGTGCTAAGGCACATGGCTGGGCCAGATTTGAATGGTACATACCTCAACTTGTTACCCTGTCAAAGTTATGCTGATTCCAGTCAAAGCAGGTTTTTCTTTAAGACAGGAGCTATGGACAGCGTGCGATCCGTCTCCGGGATACTGAAAACAGCAGACAACAAAGCTGTTGCTATATCAATCTTGGTCAACGGACATACACCATCAGTAGCTAATCTTAGATCTGAGATTGCCAGCCTGGTCAATGAACTGGAGAGCTTAGCCCTATCAGGCTCTCATCTGTCCAGCCTAGCTTATCCAACACCGTCTTCCATACAACTTAAACATCACCGCGTTGTCACAAAACAAAAATCTCCTATCAAGACTGTCCGGCGGCGTTCACAACGTATTCGACATAGTGTGCCGTAAAGCTGCTCGCCTTACCCATGGGTCATGATCATTTGCTAGACGCTGCTTAACGTCGTCAGGAGTATATTTGAGTTTAGCAATCAAAAGCCTCACGTAAGGATCTGGATCACAAGCAAGAATCCTCAAGGCTACCAGAGGAGCAAAAGGGTTTCTAGCAACTTGTATTTTCACGCATTCGTCCTTATCTTGAGCCAGGTAATGTAGGACCTGGGGATGCGTGTTCCGATTCCCGGCCACGCGGCACCGTACAGCAGCACTTTCATCATAAGACAAGAGCCTTAGAGCATTGAGTGGCGCCGTTTCGTTTGCTGCTACTAGAGTCCTTACAAAATGGTCTGTGTCTTGGGCTAAACTACTGAGAACCTTCTGGCTAGCTGGACTGTTAGCTGCTACTCCCCTGCGAATGTAGATATCTTGATCCTGGGCAAGAGTTTCTAGCGCCGCCCAGGGAGTACTTTCATTTTCAGCAGCAGCTTGCCGAACACCCAGGTGCTCATCGGCAGCTAAGACCTCTAGTACTTCAGCAGTAGTATTCTCATTGCGGGCAACCCATAGACGGGTCAGCACATCCTTATCATGAGCCAATATCTGAAAAGCTTCTTTAGGAGTTTCTTCGCTGCGTGCCACTGCCCTACGAATATGAACATCCGTATCCTGGGCTAACTGAGCTAACAGCCTGGCTGAACAGTTTAGGTTGGTAACACACAAATAGCGAACAAGCATATCCTGGTCTTGGGACAGCAGCTCCAAAGCCTCGCGCCCTGAGGCCTCATTGCTCGCTAATGCACGGCGCACATAAAGATTGTCGTCGCCGTGTAAACTTCTTAACGCCGAGGCAGATATAGACACGCTATGAGCTGCTAGCTGCCGTACAGACAGCTCTGTGTCCTTAGCAAGAATGGACATGGTTGCAGATGACGTGTTGTGATTACCAGCGACACCTTGGCGAACAAGATGACTCTGGTCGCAGGCTAACATGTGCAACATCTGCCAATCCGCATGTCGATGGCATGCTACCCCAAACCGTATGTAGGCGTCGTTTTCCTCACTTAAAAGCCTCACGGCAGATGCTGATGAACTTGGATTATTCGCTACATTTAAACGTACACTATAGTCGCTATCTAAACTCAAACGATAGAGCACCGGAGGCTGACAAGCTGGATTTGCTGCCACCTGCCTACGAACCTTAGCTGTCTTATCACCAGCTAAAGCCTCAAACACATGTCCAGGACATCTTGAGCTAGCTGCTACTATACAGCGAACATCGTCATCAGGGTCTAAAGACAGATACTCAAGACAATCTACAGGTGTCTGCCCTTGGGCAGCAACAAACTGGCGCGTGGTACTTGATTTAGCCAAGGCCAAGTACCACAAGCCCTCAGATGGTGCCTGCAACCCCTCACAGTGCTCACGGTCATTGGGCAACTCTTGCGTTCCGGCAAGCGCTTCGAGAGAAAAGCACCTCCAGACCCAACGCACGTCTGCCTCCAGAGAGGCTGTCCTTTTATCTCTGAAGCCAAAATCAAAAATAGTTGTTGCTTGCCTGTCGCCTGTTTTCACGCCTAATCGTCTACCATATTTCAACATGTCAAGTGCATTTTCGGTGAACATATGGCTTTAGTCCAAGGAAAAATTGCTCATAATTGCCTTAGCAAAATACTCTCGAACCTCCGACTTCGGGTTTAAGTGACTAACCTTAACTTGTGAATCAGCCACGCCCCCATATGACAATATCTGACGCAACCGTTCGTAGCTACCTGGACTGATAAGCTCAACAAC
>JACQVM010000004.1 GCA_016209785.1 Candidatus Melainabacteria bacterium
GCTTAAGTCACAGCCAACAATATTTTTTGCACTGACGCCCACCTGAAGCAAATGTGCTATTAAGACTCCCAAACCTGTACCCACATCTAGCACGTGGCTTGCGGGTGTTAACTTGGTATAGTTGATAATCTGTCGTGTGCGGTGCTCTATTGCCTCTGGGATGGGCTGTTTGAAAATATCTGCGTGCAGGTCGAAATACAATTTTTGAAGTTCGACATGGGTCCGATGCTGATTTTTGCTCATTGCTAAAGAATTCCCTCGAGATAAACCTATTTCCTGGGCTTCTTGTCCTGCGGCAAACCTAGCTAACTTCTCTAAGATACATTAACATAGAAGTTTGTCTGGCATTATGTTGGTCAGAGGAAGCGTATTGTGACGGAGATCCCTCATTTAACCGAGAAGCGATCCACAAAACCATCTCTTGGACTTTTCATTTTCCTTACGGTGGCTAGCTTGCTCTTGTGGAATGCGCCAGTTGTAAGCTGGATGTTAGGTCCAATCAAGACTTTTGTTACAACGCTGCATGAATTGGGACATGCCTTTGTTTGCATTGCAACAGGTGGGACAGTCAACGCGCTTACCATTGTTTCAGACACTCAGGGTCACGCTGGACTGACGATGTGCAAAGGAGGTATGCCATTTTTCTATACACAGGCTGGATACCTTGGCACTGCACTGATGGGTTGTTTGTTTATCTTTCTTGGTCAATTTCCACGAATGGCAAAGTTAGTCTTGTCCTGTGTAGGATTTGTAATTGTCTTTGGAAGCATATTTTTCATGGGTGGTGCAATCTTCAATCAGGGACAGGTTATGCAGGGCATGTTGAGTATTTCCTGGGGGCTGGCTATAGGGGCTAGCTTGGTGTGGGCCGGCTGGAAGTTAGAACCATCCTTGGCACAGTTGCTGCTCTTGTTTCTTGCAGTGCAGACAGCGCTTAATGCCTTGACAGATCTAGGAGATTTAGTCTTGCTGTCACTGGGACTAATACCAGTTGAGTCGTTTTCCGATGCCACCAGAATGGCTGACATGACATATATTCCTGCTGCCATCTGGAGCATTGCTTGGGGTGCAGTGTCACTTGTGATGCTGGGTGGCACCATTTGGTGGTGCTACCTAAAGAAGACAGTGCATTGAGCTGCTAAATAGTTGTTGCTCTAGGAGCAGGCATTATTACTGGATTGCCTTGAGCATCAACAAGAATTACAGATTCTCCAGCTTGATAGGTTGTCTTTTGTCCAGAGCGACTGACAGTATATATTGTTCCGTCAGTGTGTTGCTCAATACGGGAACAATCGCCGCCAGCTCCAGGCAGCTACCCCCGAGCCTTACTCTGTCGCAAAGACCAGCGGCTGTCAATGGGAATATTGGGTAGTTGCTTAAAGGGCTTCAGGCAGCTAATTGAGACCAGGTGCTTTGGAGATGAGCGAACTCTCCCTTGTGTGTCAGATGTACTGCTTTAGCAAGTACGCCCTGTACCTCATTTCCTGCAGCCATCAGTGCTGGCACCAAGGCAAGGTTGCCCTCATCGGTTAACACCCGGGAGAGACTGCCAAGGTTGCATAATGCTGCCTGCAGACAACTGATGTCACTAGATGTGATGGTGCCATCATGGACTTTGCTGAGAATGCTCGCCACAAGTTGAGTGGCGTCTTGAGCTGCCGCGCTAGCGGCTGAGTCAGAGGAAGTCTCACAAGAGGCGCTCGATGACCAACCATCCGAGGTTGTGACGGTACCATCGGCAGTGATTTGTGTTCCGTCAGAAAAGGCAATGTTGTACTCGGAGTCTATGCGTGTGCCATCAGATATGTCAACTGAGCGGTCAGCATTAAGGTTTGTGCCATCAGGTGTTGTGGTGCGCTTGGGGTCTATGATCGTGTGATCAGGCATTGTAAGACTCTTGGTCGTTGGATTGTATTGAGTTGTAGTGCCGTCGCTGTGTTGAATCTTAAGGCTGCCATCTAGAGATACCTCGCTTCCATCATCATGATGGAAGCCCTTAAGATCAAGTGTTTGTCCGTCTCTAAATGTAGCAAGACCTGATCGATGTGCAATATGCCCAGTGGTGGTTGCTACTGTTCCATCTACAGCGATGCGCGTACCATCACTAAGCACTACTGTCCCATCCGGCATAACTTGAGTGCCATCGCTGAGACGGGAGGAACCATCTTGTAGTTTGGTAATACTGTCTTCGGTGTCCCCAGACTTGGCCTTGACGCTGCCATTGTCCCCAATGGTGTATTCTTGTCCGCTTGCTGTGCGATAGGTGCGACGTCCATCCGGGTTTTGCCAGAATTTTGCTCCCTGGGAGGTTTTGATGGTTTGCATGCCGTCAGGTCCGCGCCAATATTGTGTTGCATTCTCATCCTGGAAATACTGATTGCCAGAGCGGTCCATAATAAACTTGAATGTCTTGCCAGATTGCTCTATGGTGTAGATGAGCCCTTTATTGTCGCGGTCGAGTCTAGAGCAATCTTGACCTGTCTGTTCGACAACTTGCAGTGTGTCACGTACTTTGTCGATTGTGACTCGGCGCTCACCGTCCTTCTGGACTAGGTAAATGATCTTGCCATCACCGTTGACGATGACACCATGTCGGCGGTCGATATGCTGAAAGTGTTCACCTGTTCTAGAATGAACCACGCAGCCATCAGCACTTTCATAAGACACCTCACCGGAGTCCTTGTTGATGATGATGCTCTGTCCGTCTGAAGTCTTGTGGCGGATATATTGTGTGGTTGCCTCTGTCTCAGTTCCTTTGGCATCTTTGCGGAAAATCTTTCCGTCGCGCACCTCAACTTCAGAAGCCATCTTACCCGCTGAGTCCGTTATCTTATGCGACTCAGGAAGGTTGGGTTGCCTTGTGTCGAGGTGTCCTTGTAAGCACCCAGCCCTTAAGGGCGGGGATTTGACCACGGTCTCAAGGTTGGGACCGTGCACGCGATCACCTGGGTTAGTGTGTGCTGGGTCTGGCGCCTCTTGTCCACATTTCTGGATGCACGCCTTATGGACATCTCCTGAATGGCTGCCTGTTGCGTTAGGCGACTTCTGTCTGTCTTCTAGCTCCATAAGTGGCGGGATTACTAGGTCGGCTCTCACCACTGCTACCTTGCTGACGCTGCCATCTTTGTTTTGTTTAGTCCATGCGTTACCCCCAAGGGCGCTCCAGACATCAGATGCTACCTCGGAGACCTCTTCTATGGCTTGACCTGCCGTGTCGGCGACAATACCCCAGGCAGACCCAATTGTGTCACTCAGCCAGCTAGACTGAGGCTTAACCTCTCCTGCCTGGGTAGACTTGTCACCGTGCGGCAGCCCGTCACTTTTGGGGGCGGGCTCTGGCTTTTGAATTTCTATGTTTTCAGCCATCTTGCATATAGGTGTTTGCCCAACGCTATGTCTGCCTGAGAGCACGATTAATCATGCCGACCTCATTTGGTTGTCAGGTGGATGATTGATATCTGCTGCATGTATATACACAGTGGCAAGGAGTTTGGTTCTGTTTGGCTTAGTGATCTGGTTAAATCTCTTTAGTTCAGCACATCGTTGGCGAGGAGACCCCGGCGTTAACGCCGGGGTCTTTCAGCGGTAGATGCGGCAAGGGTTCAAGCTCATGCCGCATTCCTTGTAAGCACCCCGCCCTTAAGGGCTGGGGTTTGACTGCAGGAAAGCGTGATATAACCTGTTCTACAGTATGTTTTGGCTTACAAGAGGGAAATATGCGGCTCGTTGAATGCGTGCCAAATTTCAGTGAGGGGCGCAACGCTAAGGTCCTAGATGCAATTGCTGATGCAATAAGAGGCGTTGAGGGAGCCCAATTGCTTGACGTTGATCCCGGCCTCGGTACCAACCGTACGGTCATGACCTTTGTAGGTGAGCCTGATGTGGCGTTGGAGGCAGCGTTTCAGGCCATTGCTTGTGCTGCGTCTCTTATAGACATGCGTTGTCATAAGGGTGCTCATCCACGCATTGGTGCTACTGACGTATGCCCGTTTGTTCCAATTGTAGGCGTGACCATGGATGAGTGTGTTGAGCTGGCAAGAAGGCTGGGCAGGCGTGTGGGGGAGGAGCTAGGTGTGCCTGTTTATCTATATGGTGAAGCAGCCCAGAGCCCAGCGCGATATAGCTTGGCTGATATTCGGACAGGCGAATATGAAGCCCTGGCAGAGCGCATGCAAAATCCTGCATTTAAGCCTGATTTTGGTCCGACAAAATTTAATGCTGCCAGTGGTGCAACTGTAATTGGTGCCCGGAAGGTCCTGATTGCCTACAATGTAAACCTGAAC
>JACQVM010000065.1 GCA_016209785.1 Candidatus Melainabacteria bacterium
AGCAAGATGCTAGAGGAGCTAGCTGGACACTACAGCCTAGATACGTGCTTTGTCGTCTTGCCAAGCCTGGATGAACCAGAAGACACAGCCCGCATCGAATATGCTGTAGATGACGCTTATAAAGTTGTTGACAAGGATTTAGATCTCCTGATTCTCAAGATATTTCAAGAAAGGTTTTCTCCTGAAGAAGCGTTAGTCGTAAGTGATGTTGCCCGGGAAACAATTGCTCAACCATTTCGCACTGCCTTACCCTCTGCTTGCCCAGTACGCTCGTTGTTTTACATACCCATTACTTATGAAGAAAAGCTGTTGGGGCTTCTAGGAGGGCACAGATGCGAATCGGAAGCACTCTGGACAACAGAAAACAAGAATTTCTTGCGCGCAGTAGCTGGGCAAGTGGCCATTGGAGTAGAAAATGCACGACTGTATGCTCGCGTTCAGAGGCAAGCCACCACTGATGGTTTGACAGGTCTATTTAACCATCGCACTGGACAAGAGAAACTAGCAGAACAACTGAGATTAGCCGAGCGTTATCAACGCAACATTGCTGTAATCATGATTGACGTTGATCACTTTAAGACCATCAACGATACTTTTGGGCATCCGGCAGGAGACACAGTTCTCCGCTTTGTCTCACAGCAAATTCGCTCAGATTGCCGTGATGTAGATATTCCTGTGCGTTACGGAGGCGAAGAGTTTGTCATTGTGCTACCAGAGGTCAATCAAGAAGGGGCAGTGGTTCTAGCCGAGCGTATCCGACGAAACTTAGCCAGACAGCCTGTTGGGCATGAGGACATTGAGATAAATGTCACAGCAAGCATGGGAGTTGCTGCTTACCCAGAGGATGCGAAGAGTCAACAACAATTGTTGGATCTTGCTGACAAAGCACTTTATATGTCTAAACGTCTGGGACGCAACCAGGTGCATACAGCCGGAGATCTACTATTTGCCGAGGAGAAAGCACGCTCTGAGCCCATATCTTCCACACAACCTCACCAAGTAACTCAGGTGGAAAAACCTACTGCAGTAGAAAAAGGTGAGGAAGAATTAGTGCCCGAAGTAGTGGATATGGTTAAGGCACTTGCTTCAGCGCTGTATTCCAAGTCAGACTATTACAAAGTACACCACCTAGAATCAGCACGATTTGCTGAGCTGGTAGCTAAAGTAATGGGTCTTCCACCTCAGCAAATAGAGCAATTACGTGTTGCAAGTCTCCTGCATGACGTGGGCGTTTTGTCAATTCCAGAGGAGATTATTAATAAACCAGGACTGATTTCTGCCGAAGAGATGGAAGTAATTGCGCAACATCCTACTCTCGGGGCAGAGCTATTGAGACCTATTAAAGCGCTACGAGATATTTGTGAAATTGTAGAGAACCATCATGAATGCTGGGACGGAACAGGCTACCCCCGTGGGTTGAAAGGTGAAGAAATTCCACTTCCAGCAAGAATTGTCTCAATTGTGGACGCATACCATGCCATGATTAGCGATCGCCCCTATAGGGCAGCCATGACCCAAGAACAAGCAAGAAAAGCACTTAAAAATGGCTCTGGCACACAATGGGATCCTTTCTTGGTAGATATCTTTTTAGCTGTGCTAGATAGCTTAGATAAGGAAGCAGGTCAGCAAACCTCGCACAAATGATCTTGCAAGCCACATGATATTGCCTCTAATTTAGACCATTTGTGCTTTTAGCGTGCCTTTCCCTCATATCTGGGAAAGGATTATTTGCTTGAAGCTCGGTTAACTGTTTCTCTCCAATCTCCTTGATAATCTTTCCTTTCTTAAGAAGTTTGTCGTTATGGCTAGCTTGCCCTTTTTTGATCATTGCATCACCTTTAGCTATAAGGACTCTGGCATGATTAAGGCTGGCCTTGTACTTCTTTTGCATGCGCTTCTCATCATCGGTGTAATCGCCGCCAGGAGGAGAATAGGTCCCAGAAGCTCCAGAGGCGCTGTCGCTGCCTGAGCTCGTGCCAGGCAGTGAACCGCCAAAAAAATCATTAGGACCAGCCGTTGCTGCAGAAACCGTGCTGGCAAGTATTAACGTAGTGCATAAGTATTTGAGCTGCATTGTTACTCTCCTTAAGTCTTAGCTAGGACACTCTATGGCGGCCGTGATGGGAGGCTTCTGTTTGTGAAATTCAGTTGCTTGTTCAAAAGCGTAAGCAGCCTTTAAAAGAAGCAAATCTTGGAGTGCAGGTGCTAAAAGTTGCAACCCAATTGGCAATCCACAACTGTCAAAACCACAAACAATAGAAATGCCAGGAATACCTGCAAGATTAGCAGGAACCGTAGCAATGTCTGACAAATACATCTGCAGTGGCTCAGCAGTTTTTGCCCCAAACTCAAAGGCAACGGAAGGCGATGTTGGGCAAATCAACACATCAAATGCCTGGAACGCACGATCAAAATCTTCTTTCACCAGCCGCCTGACTTGCTGGGCCTTCCTATAATATGCATCATAGTAACCAGAACTTAGTGCATATGTGCCCAGCATGATGCGGCGTTTTACTTCCGGGCCAAATCCTTCTTTCCTGGTGGTGTAGTACAGTGAAAGAACATCTTCGCAGTTAACACTTCGATAACCATATTTGACACCATCATAACGGGCTAAATTAGCACTTGCTTCTGCTGTAGCAATAATGTAGTACACAGGCAAAGCATGCTTAGAATAAGGCATGGAAACTTCTGCAACATTGGCGCCAAGCTCTCGAAAAACTTCAGAGGCAGTCCGCACACAGGTGGAAACATCTGCATCAATGCCTTGCCCCATCAGTTCTTGGATCACACCAATGCGTAACCCCTTAATCACGCCAGACAATTCTCTTGTAAATTGAGGTAGTGGTTCGTTTAATGAGGTTGAATCTTTTGCATCGTGTCCAGCAATTACCTCCAGCATGCAAGCAACATCTTCCACAGATCGTCCAATTGGTCCAAGTTGATCCAAGCTTGAAGCAAAGGCTACAAGTCCAAAACGTGACACAAGCCCATAGGTAGGTTTCATTCCAACAACACCACAAAAGCTTGCAGGCTGTCTAATCGAGCCTCCTGTGTCAGAGCCCAGGGCAGCAACAACGTCTCCAGAAGCTACTGCTGCTGCTGATCCTCCGGAGCTTCCGCCTGGTACTTTGCTTAAATCCCATGGATTGCGTGTTAGCTTAAAGGCAGAATTTTCTGTAGAAGCACCCATAGCAAACTCATCCATATTGGTTTTGCCTAAGCAAAGCGCCCCAGCTTCAAATAGCCTTGTGGTTACTGTTGCTGCATAAGGTGCAAAAAAATTTGAGAGAATCTTGCTTGAACACGTTGTTGGATAGCCAGGAAGACAAATGTTGTCCTTGATGGCTATGGGTATTCCAGCTAGAGGCGGCAAAGAAGCTTTGTTAGCAATTAAATTGTCTATAGCTTGAGCTTGTTTGGAAGCAAGATCCACTGTAAGGGTATTAAAAGCACAAATATTGCTTTCAAGCTTTTCAATATGAGTGATGTGTGCATCAAGAATTTCTCTTGCACTTACCTTCTTGCCCACAAGGAGCTCTCTAAGCTTGCTAATAGTCTGACCAATAAGCCCCATTGTCACTCACTTAATTTCTTAAACACAAGACACGCATTGTGTCCACCAAAACCAAAGCTGTTAGACAAGACTGCCTGAACAGGAATGTTTTTGCGGGCATTATTGGCAATATAATCAAGGTCGCACTCTGGATCTGGGTTATCTAAGTTTATGGTAGGCGGGAGCGATGAACGAGCGATCGCCAATACAGAAACTGCTGCCTCAATAGCTCCTGCGGCCCCCAAGAGATGTCCTGTCATGGACTTAGTAGAGCTAATTGCCAACTTGTGGCTTAGAGCATGTTCGCCAAATATTTTCTTAATAGCCACTGTTTCGGCTCGATCGCCTAGCGTGGTTGAAGTCCCATGAGCATTTATATAGGTCACATCACTTGTCCTAAGATTGGCATCAGTCAGCGCAATCTGCATAGCCCGGGCTGCACCTTCTCCATCAGCACAAGGCTGAACAATGTCATGAGCATCACCGGTAAGTCCATACCCAGCTAGCTCAGCATAAATATAAGCTCCACGTGCTTTCGCATGCTCAAGTGACTCAAGCACAAGAATTGCTGCACCCTCACCCATGACAAAACCATCGCGATCCTTATCAAACGGACGACTTGCCTTCTCCGGTTCGTCATTGCGGGTCGATAACGTCCGGGCTGACGCAAAGCCTGCCATACAAAGTGCTGTAATGGGTGCTTCTGAGCCACCAGCCAACATAACATCTGCATCCCCACGCTGAATCATCCTGCAAGCATCGCCTACTGAATGTGCAGACGTAGCACAAGCTGTCACTGTACATGAGTTTGGGCCCTTTGCATTATGCAAAATAGAGACCCAGCCTGCTGCCATGTTTACAATGAGCATAGGCACCGTAAATGGTGAACACTTATTGGGACCTTTCTCAAGCAGCGTACGAAACTGCTTTTCAATGGTGTCAAACCCACCAGCAGCAGAGCCAACCACAACTCCTACTCTAGTCGGGTCTTCAGCAGCCATATTAAGTTTTGCATCAGCAACTGCAAGATTGCTTGCAGCTACTGCAAACTGGATGAAACGATCCATGCGCTTGGCATGTTTTGCATCTATGTATTTGAGCGGGTCAAAGTCAGTAATCTCAGCAGCTATCTTGCACGCTGACTGCAACTGATCCTTAATCCGTGTTATTCGTCGGACCCCAGATCGACCACCTAAGAGTCCATTCCAGAAATCATCTTTGCCAATACCGAGAGATGTGACGGTCCCAACCCCGGTGATGACTACCCGCTTATTCATCATAGAAAATTCACTGTAAGGGCTAAACCTTTAACCAGCCCCCACCTGGCATCTATAAGGATCCTTAGACAAAGGACCTAAATGTGCTGAGCAATATATTTAACAGCTTCACCCACCGTGGTGATCTTCTCAGCGTCTTCGTCAGGAATCTCCATGCCGAACTCTTCTTCGAGTGCCATGACCAGCTCGACTGTATCAAGGGAATCTGCACCCAAATCCTTGGTGAAGCTTGCTTCCATAGTCACTTCGTCAGCGTTTACATTAAGCTGAGCGACGGTAACCTTCTTTACTCGTTCGAAGGCTTCCTTTTCTTCCATGTGTCCTTAATACCCCCTTATCCGAAAACGCAAAAAATTGCTCCGGCCAAAGCCGTGTCAAGGGTCATAGGATAGCACGTCAGTTGGTCTGCAATCACATTGGGAGCAATTTATTTGCAATGTTCACAAGATTACATCCACCTGCAGACAACGAGGGTTCAGTAACGACATATAGCGAGGCAAGGACTGCGAGGAGCCGTCCGCTGCCGAGCGTGTTGACG
>JACQVM010000062.1 GCA_016209785.1 Candidatus Melainabacteria bacterium
CGCTTTAATGTTCTTCAGTCGGAAACTCAATTGGCACGTGATGAGCAGAATCTTTTAGTTCAAGAAGTAGCCTTAAGGCAAGCAGCTATTCAGTTGGCTGCAGCTTTAAACATTCACCTGGGCATAAACCTTCTTTCGGCAGAAAATGAAGTTAGAAAGGTTAGGCTGATTGATCCAGACCTTAACATTAACGAACTGGTTAGATTAGCTGTTCTAAATCGTCCAGAACTAAAGCAGTATGAACAATTAAGACTAGCTGCTAAGCGTAACATTCAAGTGGTTGCAGCTGCCCTTTATCCGCAATTTCAATTTTTTGGTAGTGTTGCTGGCAATGGTGCTACGCTGACCCCTACATCTACCATATCTGAAGGCAGCTTCTCAGTAGTGCCTGTTGACACCCCGGTAGAAGGTCTTACTGTAACAAACAACATAGGGCTTGACTCACCAGTTTATCCTGCAGGTGTCATTTATAATCCTGCAACAGTTGTCAGACGCCAGATTAAGAAGTCTTACACACTTGGTTTTAAGGTGGACTGGAATTACTTAAACCTTGGTGTGCCCGATGTAGCCAATGTTCAGGCTTCCAGAGCACAAGCAAGAGTTGCACTGCTGCAAGCAAACCAACAACTGATTAATGTCATTCAGCAGGTACGCCAATCTTATCTTAACAGTCAGACTGCAGAGCGACTCATTGATGTGACAAGCAAGGCAGTAATTTCAGCAACCGAGCAATTGCGTCTGTCCCGAGTTCGTTTGGCCAATGGTGTGGGGACAAATATTGATGTCATAGAGGCTCAACGGGATTATATTACAGCGTTGGTAAATAAGGCAGATGCCATCATCCAGTTTAATAACTCCCAAGCACAGCTTGTTCACGATATTGGTCTGATTAGTGTAGACAATTTGGTCTCAGGAAGGCTGGTTAGACAATAAGACATTTTTGGTTATCTAGCCGACCTAGGCTCTGAGGAATTTGTTTTGGGTAGTGTCAGTTCACCTAGCTCAGTTCTTAGTGCATCTATGGATTGGGTAAGATAAGTAGCCATGCGGTCTAGACTGTTGGTGACCAGTGCACCAGCGATAAATGTGATGATGACAAGCAAAATGGCCAGACTAAAAAAGTGGCGACTAAGATAATCTCTTGTTTGTTGCGCTAAGCTTTCGAGCTCTTGGAGTTTGTTGTCGACTTGTTCTGCTAGGCTACCGGTTGCTTGCTCTAGCTTTTGCCGTAGTTCAACTTTATCTTTGTCTAGACGGGCTTCTAGAGCAAGTACATGGCGGGTGAGCTCAGCTAAAAGGTCAGCATTGCTGCTTGCCAGTACGATATTTTCCTTGTTTGTGCTGGCAGTTTGCTTTGCTTTACCAGAGCCTGTTGTGCCAGTAGTTTCGCCCAGAAAGTTCTTTACGTGAGCTAAAAGTTGGCTCAAGCCAATTTGATTTTCCTGACCAGTCAGTGCAATTTTTTCTTCCAGGGAGTTTAATCTGATGCCAAGTTGCCGGACAGTGTCAGTTAGAAGGTCACTTAAATCATGGATGTTTCTTAAAAGTTCAGCACTCTGGTGGTAGGACCTTTCCACGTTGGTGTGGCTAAGGGTAGGATGGCTATCTTCTCCAAAAGGAAGATCTAGCCTTGTCAAAGTTTCTAAAGGACCGGCAAAGCTGGATATGCCTAGTGAAGGTTCTTCATCTTGTTCTGGGAGTTGAAAGCCGAGGGATCCTTCGTCTACCTCTTGGGACAGCCTCAGTATCTGGCGAGAGATGTGCTCTTCAAGGTCAGATAGTCCAACGCCTTGGGGCTGTGGGTTGGATTGACCAGGTTCGTCCTGTGGCAAAGGACTTTTGTTTGAGGGCATGGCTTTGGTGCCTTCAATGAGTCGCACCCACTACATTCCCCAAACAAGCAAGATTCCAACACCCAGGACTTATTGTCGGAAGCTTGTACCTCGTCCGGCACTGTACATTACACTTCCTGCTATTACTTTCTCTTTGCGGGTAGACTTACTAACTTCAATTGTTTTCATTGATTCTGGATCATCAACGCTCTGTCCTTCGTATACGCCCCAGTACGTAGGACCAACAGTTTTCTTCCGAGGCTTTGCTTCCGGAATAAGCAAGCTGGGAAACGCCAGGTGTACCAGAACTGCAATGGCAAACAATAGGGCTAAAAAGTTGAAGAAGCTTTCCACGACGATGTTTGAGGGTGCCTTACTGAGTATCCTTACCAAGAATTCAAGTGGTAAGAGAGTAAGACATTTTATCTGGGTTGTCCAGGGGAATTTTACGCATTAATAGAAGCTTACCGGAGAAGCCCTCAACTTCAGCTCAATTGACCTAGTCCTAGTGGCTCAGGGCTTCAATAAGATCTTGGTACAACCCTGCTAACTGAGTGGTAATTAATGCTGTTCCTGGTTCTTCTTCAGCATAACGGGTAAACTCAGCAGCTTTTATTTGAAAAAGGTCTCGCAACCTGTCGTCAAATGCTTGGATGTAATTGCTCATAGGTTGTCTTTCTAGCGTATCGGCTACAACAGGTTTGTGAGCCTGCTTGCCGGACCAATAATTTAAGAGAAGGTGAATTAATTCTGTCTTAAAAGCTTGTCAAGCTCAATAGCTGAAGCCAAGATTTTTGCCCAAATCTCAAATTTTTATCTTTAGCTACAAGCTGTAGCGAAGCAAGGACTGCGAGGAGCCGTCCGCAGCTGAGCGTCTGTACGCGCGGAGGAGCCAAGGAACGAAGGCGACAGAGCGCTAAAAAAGGGTGGATTTAAGAATCCACCCTTTTGGATTTGTTTGCCTACTTTAGCGACGCTTTGCTTTAGCGGACTTCTTGGTAGTCTTTTTGGCGGTAGACTTTGTTCCTGGGGTCGACCAGGATTTTTGCCGACCGCGGCCATCGACTACATCCTTTAATTCCTGACCAGCTCGAAAAGCAG
>JACQVM010000070.1 GCA_016209785.1 Candidatus Melainabacteria bacterium
GCCGCCAGAAACTGGCACAGGAAGCAAAAGTTGCTCTAACAGTCCCTTAACACCAGGCTCTTGGGTCAGCAATTGCTCGTAGTGATAACGCGTGGCCTTGTACTTAAGAAACCAATTTTCATCATAAATCGACTCACCCTTGGAAAACCAGCGTAGGAGTGCTCGTCTGGATGACTGCTTGATATAGCCAAGCTGACTGCCAGGCTGCTGCAACCTGGACAAAAGATTTTGCTTGCGGGGGCTTTGTCCAAGCCGATCCCATCTTAAGCGCATTGCCACCAGTCTTTGTCGCAATCCTTTCAAAATGGCCTGGTCACTAAAGAGCACCGGCTGGCTGCAAAGAAACACACTTTTGAGCGAAGAACCGAAACCTGTAAATGGTCCGACAAAACCTACTACCTTAGTCAACGACCCTCGCTCTCGCGCTATTAACCTGCTGTACGTATCCCATACAGAATCATGCTGAGGCAGCGCTGTTTGTGTGCAACCTGCGTCAAGTTTGTTGTGTGGCATAACCATACTTATCATGCTTTCGTAAGAAACCCATACAGCTTCGGCTCTGGTTGTGCCAGAACACAGCTATTATTTCATTACCCCATTCGACCCTGGAAGGCATGATAATTGGCTCACCAGGGGAATGTCAATAGCAATGCCTTAACCTAGAGATAACTTAATCAGCACACTTAGTGGGAATTTCCGCATATCGGTGGCTAGCAATGTTTGCCTAGTACCCTGCTTAGTCAAACCCACGGCGTTAACGCCGTGGTCTCTTCGCCATGGATCAAGCCTGTCTGTACAACAGTAATCTGCAGTGAGGATTCCACGTAATATGTCCACCTTGACAAAAAATAATAGTAGACGTCTTATATAGTGGGTCGGGCAAGTGGCTGACAAGTGCCAGCAAGCGGGAAGAAAATATGTTGAGTGCACCCTCTGTTGAAATCACAGAAGTAGATGGTTTTACTGCTGAAGATCTTTATGAGCTGCAACGCAGAAGAGGCAAGCTCAAGCCTCCCAATATATCTTATGTACAACTCAATAGCCTGAAAAAGAAATGTCACTCTAGCGAAGGACTTACAATTACTGCTATGCGCTCAGTGCATTATTCACTCAAAAATACCTGGACTTCCCTAGGTTACATGCTATTTGCACAAAAGAACAACACTTCTTGGCTAGAGTATGTTTTGTGGGGACATCGATTTAAAGAAACCGATATTATGAGCGGACGAAGTCGCTTATCGAGGTTGAAGAGCAACCGAGATTCAGTGTCCTGCTAAGGCACCTTAGGTGATGCGCCCACGTTCCAATGACTCGATCGACTTGCGTTTGGTATAAGTGTCTTCTACCAATAGGCCGTCAAGACTCCGGATATATTTGCCGGTACCATATGTAGCATCTATTTCAGCTTGATCAAGTTGCTTGGCCAACTTATACAATCTGGGGCTTCTGTTAAGGAGATCTTCTCGCCATTTGCGATCTAACCGGAAAAATGTCAGCCCACCAGCACACATTTCCGTGGCATTGGGGAAATATCCACTGGCCGGTGGCACTTCTGCAATGGCCATCATTTGATCATTTGACAGAACAATGGCTTTGTCTGGTGTTACCACTTCGCCCTTATCATTGATAGGCTCGCCAGCTTCATTGCAGCGAGTCCACAAAGGTGTATCAAATTCATTGTTAGGCGGTCTATAGAGATGACCTTCTTTATCACGGAATAAATAAAGCTGTGAATCAGTAGTTGAGGGAATCCAACCAATCTCTGCAACTAACTGCTTTCTTTTTTCCAGTTCGTCCCAGCCTGTCTTATGCTGGGTATTGTGCGACAATTCATGCACAAACAAAGCTTCAGTAGATTCTCTAGCAGTACCACCGGCTTTTGCACCATCTTGCTCGGTGGGAAAACGAGGGGTGTCAACACTACGTGGTTCTACAAAAATTGCTGACTTACCATCGAGTCCAGCAGATTTGTAAGCAGCAGATCCTATGCTGGTTTCAGTAAGAAAGTTGACTTTAATTCCTTCGAGTCCACTATTATCAAGCAATTGTGCTGGCTGCGAGCGAAAAAGAGCTGCTTCAACTCCAGCTAATTCATCCAAGCGTGGCGTTCGCGCCTTAATGTGGTGTCCACCACCTTGTTCTGCCGGGTTAGCCTTCCAAACAACATCCTCACCTGAGCGCCCAAAAGTAACCTTAAACTGTGATGTCAGCTCGTTTTGCTTGTCCTCAACCAGCTTGCTTAACTTTTCATCACCCTCACGCAGCCCGCTTTCAGTAGCCTCTGTTGTAAATAAAACCGATTCCTGACCATTTGCAGCAAAGTAATATGCAAAGCGCCCATTATGTTGTTCAATCCTTACACCTCGCCGATTTTCAACACCGTTTGCTTGTGAACGCAACCCGCGCGGTGCATCCACCTTCTTTCCATCTCCTTCCTTTGTACCTGTTTCTGTCGGCTGCTGTTCCTGCGATTTGTGATCCTTATCTGTCTCAACTTTTGCCTCAGCCTGTCCACCCAGTCCTGGCGGCGTCTGACTTTCAAGCTTTTCAAATCGTTTACTGCCGGCTGGTCCAACAATAACTTTGTATGTGGCAACAATGCGACCATCTTCACCTACGGTATATGCCCTATGACCAGCGCCTTTCTTGGTATCAGCAACAATTAGATGCTTGTTGCTGTCATAACCGACAATGTTAAGGCCAGGAAGGGTGCCTGAGCGATGGAGCCTATTGTTTTCCAAAGTCAGCTTTGCTTGCAGTTGGTGTTGAGCGTGGTTTTCGCTCGGACTGGCGTTCGGACCTGATCTTGTCCCAGGTGATTGCAACTGCACCTCAGCCAAAATCTTCTTAGCAGCATCGTCTGCAAGAACTTGTTCGCCAGGACGATGTTCCTTTGTTGCTTCCACTTTGCTAGGTGGCATCTGTACCTTACCCTTTCAGCCCCAGTGCCCTCGGCTAAGTCGACAAAAATACTTAGGAGGGACTAAGAACATATACACACCTTTCCTAGATTTTGGACAAAAAGTCCTCCACGGCAAGGACACTCTTGCATAGATCGCACCTAGGGCTAAAAGACAAGAATTCTTACAAATCTATTTCAAAACATGGCTATCACAGATTGGTTACTTAGGTACCCAGGCGATGCTTGACCC
>JACQVM010000068.1 GCA_016209785.1 Candidatus Melainabacteria bacterium
CCTGTAACACTCTCATATACGTTGATAGCCGAGGAATTGTTTTACGTGAGCCTTCTGTGGTCGCCGTTGATGAGGAGACCAAGACAGTTCTAGCAGTTGGCGAAGAAGCACGTGCCATGATTGGGCGCACTCCTCAAAGCATTACAGCCACACGCCCCTTGCGCGATGGCGTCATTGCTGACTTTAAATTCGCCAGGCTCATGTTAGAAAAATTTATCGAGCGTGTGACTGGTCGCCGGGCATTTATGAAGCCAGATATTGCCATCGGTGTCCCGTCCGGGGTCACAGGCGTGGAAAGGCGAGCAGTTAGAGATGCAGCGTTTAACGCTGGAGCTGGACAAACATACCTGCCGGAAGAGCCCATGGCAGCAGCCATTGGTGCATCTTTGCCGGTAACAGAACCAACCGGATCCATGATTGTTGATATTGGCGGCGGTACCACAGAAGTGGCCGTGATTAGTCTGTCTGGGATAGTTGTAAATGAGTCCATTCGAGTGGCTGGTGATGAGCTCAACGAAGCAATTATTCACTATCTGAAGAAGGTACATAGCCTGGCCATAGGCGAAAGGACCGCCGAAGAGATTAAGTTTCGTCTTGGGTCAGCCTTTAAGACCATCGACAATGATAAGTATGATGTCCGTGGACTCAATTTAATTAATGGCCTGCCTCGTACAGTTACCATCAGCCGGGGAGAAGTGCGCGAATCGCTGGTTGAGCCTCTTTCGACAATTGTAGAAGCCATACGTAGAACGCTCGAACGTACACCACCCGAGCTGGCAGCAGATATCTTCAACAGAGGAATTGTGCTGGCTGGAGGCGGAGCACTATTGCAAGGGCTTGACGAACTTATTGCCAACGAAACTGAGGTGCCTGTTTTTATTGCTGATGATGCTCTTTCTTGTGTAGCCATTGGAACTGGCAAAATGCTCTCTGATGCGTCTTATAGGCGTGTTTTGGAGCAATCCGTTTGTGAACCATGACGGAGGCATACCGGCTTGACGGTCCAAGATCGTGGCCGACTCCCTATAAGCTCTAAAGCCATCGCTGAGGTGGTTTTCTTGATCATTCTTATCTGGATGCTTTCCGGACCGATAAGTGGAATGGTTCTTACAGTTCACACGTGGGCGTCTGCGTTGTTTACCAAAAGTGCTTACAAAGTAGAGTCAACCAAAAACCTTGCCAAGCAACTCTTAGAAGCATCCAATCGTATTAAGACTCTAGAAAAGCAACTTGCCGATAATCAGCTTGAGTTAACACGATTGAGAAATGAGTCCAAAGACACAGAAAAGCTAAGGGCTGTCTTACAACTTAAAAGCACTCTTGAACGCAACACAGTTGCTGCTGACGTAATTACACGTAATCCGGACAATTGGTTTCAACAGGTCACCATTGACAAAGGAGCCTTGGATCACATAACTATAGGTTCGGCTGTAATTACCGCCGATGGTGTTGTTGGACAAGTAATTGGAGTATCAGACAACGCTTCTGTGGTACGCCTGTTGACAGACCCTGATCAAAAGCTGGGGGTATTGATTACTCGCCTTCGCCAGCCAGGAGTGCTTTCTGGTAGGGGCAAGAGTCCGGCCGTTATTGATTTTATTCCTGTTGGAACATCTGTCGAGGTAGGAGACAAGGTTGTTTGCCTGGGCACCGGTGGAGTCTTTCCTAGTGGACACCCTGTGGGCACCGTAGCTGGTGTGCGCCGTGATACAGACGGTACTACCTTGTCCATTGAAATTCGCCTGGCAGAAAACCTCCTGGATTTACGCCAGGTGCTTGTTGTCCCACCACAAGATACTCTAATCCGGTAGGAAGTTATCATGGCACTTTTGTCAATGCGAGCTCGCAAGAAAGTCTTTAACATAGGACTTACAGCAGTTGTGGGTAGCGTGGCCTGGCTGTTGCAACTTACAGTACTCAACAATTTCTCCTTTGAGGGAGCCATCTGTAACTTGCCACTTACACTTACTATTTTGTGGGGCTCAGTTTTTGGTTCTCCTTTGCCACCACTGCGTGGAGATGATCTTAAGGTAAGCACCATCGGTGAAGTTTTTCTTTATCAAGCAGCCAGTGGATCAGTTTCTGGGGCACTTGTGGGGGCCTTGTTAGGAGCAGTTTATGCCTCCGTCTTGCCGGTGTATCCGCTTTGCTTTCCCATAATAGGGTGGCTTGCTGGCTACTTCTGCCTGCGTAACCTCAACCAAGAAACACTTGTATGCATACCTTTAGTTCTTCTAGCTTCTGTAGCTGCAGAATCAATAATGGCCTTTCAGCTCTTTTTGCATGGTCGTCCAGATGTTTTTCCACATCTGGCTTCGATTGCACTACCAGAGGCTGTTTTGAATGCCCTTATTGCTCCTTTTGTGTACTTTCCCATGCGTCACTGGTATGACTTTTCCCACTCCTATGAGTCGCAGGTTTGAGTATGGACGAAACCAGCTTTTCTCAACCAAGCTTAGAGGGCATAAGAGGCAAGGTATTGGTTCTTGGCTTTGTGGTGGCTCTGTCAATAGGTGTTTTGCTGGCCAGACTTGCCTGGCTACAAATTCTACAAAACAAGTACTACAAAGCAAAAGCAGTAGAAAACTCAACACGTGTGACATTCCTTAGGGCACCGAGGGGAATTATCTACGACCGTCACGGCAATCTTCTGGCTGCCAACAAACAGTCTCTCTCGCTCACCGCTATTGCCACCCAACTGGACAATTTACATGACCTTTCGTTGCGCCTTGCGCGCATTTTAGAGTTGCCTTACTTAGAAGTGCTCACCAGGCTACAAAAAGCCAAGGATTCAAACTCGGTATTGCCTGTGGTGATCGAGCATGACTTAGACTTAAACGTGGTCAGCCGCTTTTTTGAGCAAAAACTATTTCTACCAGGAATTGACATTGTCCCGGACATCAGCCGCACCTATCCCCAAGGTGAAGTTTTGGCCCACGTCTTAGGTTACACAGGCGAGATAACCCAAGGCCAACTAGGAAGGCGTCCAGACCGAAAAATGGGTGATATTGTCGGTCAAGACGGCATAGAGCGCCTCTATGATGACCAGCTAAGAGGCATCGATGGGGAACAACGTGTACGCGTCAACGCGTTAGGGCAATGCCTTTCGCCTGAAACATCAAAGCCGGTAATCACCAAAGAAGCTAAAGCAGGATTGCCAATTGTCTTAGCCATTGATCTTGATTTGCAAAGACTAGCCTACCAGGCACTAGGCGAGCGACATGGAGCAGTAGTTGTTGTCGACCCCCAAACAGGAGAGGTGCTAGCTATGGTCTCCCGTCCGAGCTTTGATCCTAATGTCTTTACCAGACGCATTACACCTGACATTTGGAAAAAGCTTAACGCCCCAGATCACCCCCTTTATAACCGAGCCTTGTCAGGCTTTCCGCCGGGATCAGTATGGAAGCCAGTTACACTTTTAGCTGCACTTGACTCAAAAGCTGTTAAACCTGATACAAAGCTGCATGTCTCAGGCGGGATCTCGCTGGGAGGCTTTTTCTTTGGTGACTGGACTCACAGCTCAGGACTCTTTGATCTTGTAAAGTGCCTGGCCTGGTCTCGAGACTCGGCTTTTTACCAAATGGCGCTTAAGATGAGCCCCGAACAAATTAAGAAATGGGGTTTAAATTTTGGTGCTGGGCGCCCAACTGGAGTGGAGCTGCCCCATGAGCGAGTTGGGCTTGTACCAGATAGCCAGTGGAAATTGCGTGTATACAAAGAAAAATGGTACCCAGGAAACACCTTGCACATGTCAATTGGCCAAAGTTTTGTAGATTTAACCCCTGCACAGGCTGCTCGAATGTTCTCTGGCTTTGGCATGCGTGGGCAAGTACCTAATTTGCACTTTGTCATAAAAATTGGAAACCGCCAGATCCCCCCACCCAGACCTGAATTTGTCAAGGTTAGACAAGAGTATTTGAAGGTTCTTTTGTCCGGACTCAAAGCTGTAGTAGCTAGTGGTACAGGAGGAGCAACACGGCTAGGCAACATTGAAGTTGCAGGCAAGACTGGCTCTGCCGAAGCACCACCTACCGGCAGCAAGACGCACGCCTGGTTTGCTTGCTATGCACCAGCCGACACGCCACGCATTGCCATGTGCGTCTTTATCGAACATGGCGGGCACGGGGGCTCTGCTGCAGCACCAATTGCTAAAGTTTTGCTGACAAAATTCTTTGGCGTAGGGTCTGCCCAAGAAACACCGTCAGCGGCAAAGAAGAAGGACAAGAAAAGACACTAGGTTAACTGCTTTTTGTACCAACAATTAGATAATAAAGCGGCACAGAAAATGGCTCCTCACCGTGTGTTTGAGTTAAGTAATAACTGATCTTTTGCGCAGCATCGGGCACCAAATTGGCTAAAGTATATTGAGCAATCCAAATGGCCAAGCTTGTGTTTGGCACAACCTCACAGCAGAGTCCTCGAGATGTCATCTCGGACACAACCCAGTCTTTATCAGGAAGCACATATTCTATGTGCTCTTGTATAAAACGATTGCCTGTTAGTGAATACACTAACTTTTGGGCAGGCATAGTGGCTTGGTTGGGAAAACTAATCAAGCACAACTGACTGCTAACTCGGACGAGCTCCGAGATAAAAGTAGAACGCTGTCTGTATGGAAGGTGTTCAATTACATCGATAGCAACCACAGTTTCATAAGCACCATCGGCAGCAGGAAGTACCAGTCCAGAACCACCTGTAGTGACTGGATCAACAACATGGACCTCATGATGTGGGGTAAACAGTGCTAGTGCACCATCAAATCCACCCACATCCAGGACACAACCAGGGTTTGTGTGGGTAAGATAATCCCCAACAACCTTAAGGCGCATAAAGCGATCCCAGGGTAATTTGTAGCGCTCGTCGCAATTGAGTACTTCGGCCCGAGCTAGCCCATGGGTCTCCAATGGATCTAGACGTACCCCAGGACTTAATTCAATGGGCAATTTAGCTTGCATAGTGAGCTGTCTATCCTACCTACCGCCTTCCAAGGACAGCTTACGCTAAAGCAGCTTAATTCTATAGCTTGACACCCAAAAGAGGTTAACTTTTACCACTATGCCCAATTATCATGGGAAAAACCGGGGGGTCTGGGGTTGTCCTTGCTTAGCGCTGGGACTATAGTTTTGCCATATGACAATAAGTTCAGCTAAAGCTTTAAACAATGTCCCACGAAAGGTTTATACGTTCAGACAAATCAACAAGCAACGAGGTACCGGATAACAATCTGGTGCCTGACTGGGCAGTCGAATATGCAGCCCATTACCAACATGGGATCTACGTAAAAGACCATCAAGAAAGCCCCTTTAGAGAACACACCAGCCTAGATCCCGGTCAACATAATCACAACTTTCCTAGTTGGTACCGTTACCATCCATTAAACCCAGATGGAGACCAATTCCGGACACAGCGTCAGCCATTGAGCCCCAACTGGACATCTGCACCCAAGTGGTATCAAAGACACAACAACAGGTTTGCCACACCATCGTATCCTTATAGCCGCTATGACGACGTCAGACAAACCTATCGCTATGATCAGGATCCTTACTGGCCACGCATGAATTACACCATTGACTCTATGGTCGGCGATTCAATCCGCCAGTATGATCCACGTGTTCCTGAGAATCTTGGCTGCGCTCGTTTTGTCAGTGCGGTCTTACAACGGACCTATGGGCTACCCATTACCGATGCTAGTGTCGACGGGCTGGAGCAATCGCTACAATCCAATGGCTTTGTTGCCATGCCGTTATCTCAAGCCAGACCTGGCGATATAATCATAGCCCATCGGGCCCCAGGAAAACCTGGACATGCTGCCATTTACATGGGCAACAACGAGGTGGCCAACAACAACAGCTTTAAGCTGTGCATTTCAATTGACCCTATCAACAAGTTTTATGCTCCAGAATATCAATCAGTGGTGGTCTACCGTAGGCTCAGCTAATCGACACAACTACTGTCAATCCGCTTAAAGATTGGCCCCTTATTGCGTATAAGCTGACCGGCTGGAATGAGTTCCCACATAAAATCGTCACCATGTGCTAGAGTCTCAATTTTAGTGTGGTATCCAAGCTGGTACCAAATTTCAGAAGCTAGCTGTGGTGTAAACGGATAAAGACACAAACTTACACGCCGCAGAATTTCCAGTGCTGTCAGTAAGACCGTTTCACCTTCAACTGTCTTATTATCCTTGAAAAGCGCCCATGGTTTCTCATCATTAAGATACTTGTTAGTCTCATCAACAAGGGCAAAAATGGCTTCGATAGCCTTGGCAAATTCAAGGCTCTCAATGTGTTTGTCTACCACTACCGAAACCTCGTTCGATGCTTCGCGCAAATTGTTCTCTGGAGCCCGAGCAGGTACCTTGCCACCACAATAACGTTCAACCAAAGTCAGCGTACGGTTAAGTAAATTGCCAAGGTTGTTTGCCAGTTCAGCATTTACCTTATTTATGAAATCCTGTTTTGAAAAATCACCATCTTGGTCAAATGGTGTAGCAGAAAACAGAAAGAACCTAACCGCATCAGCTCCGTAAGTTTCTACAAGACAAATTGGATCCACTACATTACCAATTGTCTTGCTTATCTTTTGTCCTTCTACTGTAATAAACCCGTGCCCAAAAATCCGCTTGGGAAGCGGCAGACCCGCTGACATCAAGATAGCAGGCCAATAAATAGCATGAAACTTGGTGATATCTTTGCCAATAAGGTGCAAATCGGCAGGCCAATATCGGCTAAGACAATCTGGGTCGGTCAAATAACCTACACCAGTTAAATAGTTGGCCAGCGCATCAATCCAGACATATATAATCTGCTCTGGTTCATCAGGCACAGGGATTCCCCACGTTAGCGAGCTCCTTGAGCGTGAAACACTAAAGTCGCTCAACTCTGCATCGTCCAATTGCTTGAGGACTTCACGTCTGCGTGACTCAGGCTGTACAACACAGTCACCGCTGCTCAACCACTGCCGCAACTTGTCTTTGTACTTGCTCAGGCAGAAAAAGTAGTTTTCCTCGGTAAACTGCCGAGGTTTTTGCTTATGACTTGGGCAGTTGCCATCGGCATCAAGATCGCGCTCACGCAAGTAATCTTCACAACCCTCACAATAGATACCCGAGTAGCTCCCTTTGTAGATATCCCCATTGTCCTTAAGCTGCCTAAACAGTTTCTGAACAACTGTCACATGGCGCTCATCCGTAGTCCGAATAAAGTAGTTGTAGGAGAGATCTAACTTGGCCCAGGCTTGCTGAAACTTCTCAGACATAAGATCACAATACTGCTGCGGCTGCATACCAGCTAAGCGGGCTGCCTTTTCTACCTTAGAGCCATGCTCATCGACGCCGGTGAGAAAGAAGACATCTCGGCCTTGCAACCGATAATAGCGAGCCAATATATCAGCCGCTATCTTTTCATAAGCGTGACCGATATGCGGTAAGGCATTCACATAGTCGATAGCAGTAGTAACGTAGTACTTATCCATGACCAACCCACAACTTTGTAGCTTTTGCATGCCCTAAAGGCAAAAGGCTAAAGAGAGATTGTACAGTAAGTGGCTATTTAACCTTAAGGGCCGGATAATATAAGCATTGGCCTCTGAAGGATGCACTACTGTCATGAAAACCGCTAAAGATAAGGACACCGATGCTGGGCAGCTTAGCCCTCTTAATCACAAGACCATACTATTGGGCATAAGCGGGGGAATAGCTGCATACAAAGCCTGTGATCTAGCATCACGCCTAAGAAAAGCTGGTGCGGACGTACATGCTGTACTTACACCAAATGCCAAACAATTTGTAACGCCACTGAGCCTGCAAACCATTACACGCAACCCGGTACACTGCGAGCCATTCCTGGTTGGTCCCCAGTGGCGCCCGGAGCATATAGACATAGCTCAAAAGGCCGACTTGATACTCATTGCCCCAGCTACTGCCAACTTAATTGCCAAGCTGGCCTCCGGTATTTGCGATGATTTGCTAACCACCATGGTACTAGCTACCCGGGCCCAAATCATGGTAGCTCCTGCTATGAATCCACGGATGTTGGAGCATCCAGCAACGCAGTACAACCTAACAATCCTGGAAAATCGGTACCGCTACGAGGTTATACCACCAGATCTTGGCGAAGTGGCTTGTGGTGACTGGGGCTGGGGCAAAATGGCTTCCTTAGAGACTATCATGGCAACAATAGCGTCCCGTCTGCTGTCTCACCGCTCGCTTGCAGGCAAGCAAATTCTGATCACGGCCGGTGGTACAAGGGAACCAATTGACCCTGTACGTTTTATTGGCAACCGTTCTTCCGGCAAGATGGGTATAGCAATGGCTGATGCTGCTTATGCCCGCGGAGCAGATGTTACCCTTGTGTCTACTGTTGAGGTTGATCGTCCTTATCCAATAATTTTAGTTGAAACAGCCTGCGAAATGCAGGAGGCAGTAGAGGCAGAGTTTGATGGCTGCAACGCACTGGTTATGACTGCTGCAGTAGCCGATTTCCGTCCCCTGGCAGTGTCTGAGCAAAAAATCAAGAAAACTGAATCAGACGATTTAGTTTTAGAGCTTACCAAGAATCCAGATATTATTGATTTGCTCGGCCGGGTAAAAAGACCAGGACAAGCCATCATTGGATTTGCTGCTGAGTCAGAAGCACTTTTTAGCAATGCAGCTGAAAAGCTTAAGCGAAAAAATCTAGATGTTATCGTTGGCAATGATATTACCGTCCCAGACATTGGCTTTGGCAGCGATGATAATGCTGTAGTAATATTGAGCGCTGACGGTCGCAAAGAAAACCTACCTCGTATGCCTAAACGTGCCATCGCCGAACATCTTTGCGACCTTTTAGCCCAACGTTTTGCGGCTCTTGAAGAA
>JACQVM010000001.1 GCA_016209785.1 Candidatus Melainabacteria bacterium
GTCAGGTATCATGTGATGCAGTTTTAAGTGCCAATTATCTCAAAGAACGTCTTAAGAAAGCATATTTTGTCCCATATGAACAACCATGCATGCACGAGTTTGTTCTTTCTGGCATCTGGCAAAAGGAACGTGGTGTGAGCACCACCAATATAGCCAAACGCCTTCTTGACTTTGGTGTTCATGCGCCCACGGTTTACTTTCCGCTTGTGGTACCAGAGGCAATGATGATTGAACCAACAGAGACAGAATCAAAGCAGACTCTCGATGAGTTTGTCGATGTTATGCTCAGGATTGATCAGGAAACCAAGGACTCACCAAATATGGTGCTCAACGCTCCGTATAATACCCCGGTTGGGAGACTGGATGAGGTGCTCGCTGCCCGGAAGCCAGATTTACGCTGGAAATAGTGTCGAAGTCGAAGGAGGCAACGACGACATGTGCGTCGGCCGCCGACCGACATAGACACGCGGAGGAACCGCATGAGCGGTGACGGAGCGTTATTTTAATAGATGGAAGTACTCAATCTGGAATTTTACGAAATTAAGTCGCTCTTTTAGTCGAGCAATTTCTTTTCTTGTTCCTCTTATAGGAACAATGCACAAAAGTGCTAGGCAGTTTACATAGAGCAATGGTGTTGAAGCCATCATTAGCCGGGTGAGCTCGTCACCGAGGTAACCAAAATAGCACTTAAAAGAAATAACAACTCCCGAAGCATTAAGTGCTAAGAACGTAAGCCAATGGAAATAAAGAAAGAGCCTCTCCCGAGCCAGAAGGACAATTATTTTCCCTAGCTCTTGTTGAAACTCTTGTATGGCGCCAGGGACAGGACGTGGCACTATAGGTGCAAATCCAGGCACTTTGTTGGGTGGCTTGCTCAGAATTGCCAGGGCTTGGTGTCCGTGGGTACCTATTTGAGTTGGGGTGCCGCAAGTGCCACAAAACTTAGCACCTGGCTCGAGACTGTTAGCACAGGCTAAACAACCGGGTTTGATTGGTGCTGCGGTGGCGAAACTATGTGACATTGCTGTGGTTCCATATCATTAGCCACTATCTTATGTCAGACTGGGCTTACCTCGTGCAAAAAGCTGTCCAACTTCAGTGGGGTTCCCCGCCAGTCGGTGTGTCTAAGATAGATCATCGAGAAGGTTACTCCAGTGGTGCCCAGAAAGCAAGCCGGGGAATCTAGTTACTTAAACTAGGTACTGAAGCATCAGAAGTGGCTGCTGACAGGCGTGCTGCTGCCTTAAATAAATTTACTGCTGCTTGAGCATTGAACCACCCCTCGCTGAACACCTCTTTTAAAAGCACTCGGCCAATGGTTGCCCCGTTGTTTTTTAAGATGAGGCGTTGAGCAAAAGGCAGTGCTGACTCGATGAAGTTGAAATCAGGATTGATGGTGATGGCCACACCCTCCAGCGTCAGCAGTGCACGCATGATAAAGGTAAACTCGCTTGGAAGGCGGAAAGGATAACGCCAGACGATATCGGAAAAATCAAAAACTAGTTTGCGAAAGTGCACTCGTGTTAATCCTTCTGCAAAACGTGCTTCTACAATGGGACTTAGCTCACGACAAAGAGACTCTCGATCTACTTCTTCCGGCAAAAATCCCATTGCCACAAAGTCATCAACAAGAGCCCGATAGTCTTTCTTAATTACATGCAAGAAAGCATCTACAAGAGCTTGTTTCAGATGGGGTGATATACGGCCCACCCTACCAAAGTCAAAAAAACCTACCCGCCCATCGGGCATAATCCGTAAATTGCCTGGATGGGGATCGGCATGAAAGAAACCATCTTCCAGTAGTTGCCGCAGATAAAAGTTTGCCCCAGCTTGAGTTATTGCCTTGCGGTTAATGCCCATGGCGTTCATTGTTGTTACATCTGTCACGCGTACCCCAGGTATGTACTCGATGGTTAGAACTCGGCGACCCGTTAAGCGCCAAATGATGCGCGGGATGCATATGAGGTTGTTGTTACGAAAGTTGTGCCGAAAACGATCAGCATTGCGGCCTTCTCTTATGTAATCAATTTCTTCAAAAGTAGTTCTAGCAAATTCTTGTACTACTCCTGGCCAGTCTGTATGTCTGCCTAGGCTAGGGTAGCGCATGATCTCGCTAGCCACTGCTTCTAAAACTTGGATGTCTCTCGCAATTGTGGCAGACAGATTAGGCCTTTGGACTTTTACAATGACGTCTCGTCCGTCATGCAGTACTGCTCGATAGGCCTGTGACAGGCTAGCTGCAGCTACTGGTGTTGGATTGAAGCTAGCGTACAGCAACTCTGTCGCCGCTCCTAGCTCGCGGGCAATTGTAGCCAAGGCAATTTCTGTAGGGTATGGTTCTACCTCTTCTTGTAAGGCTGAAAGCTCGAGCATGGCAGGCAATGGCAGGAGGTCAGCTCTTGTTGAGAGGGTTTGCCCAATTTTTATAAAGGTAGGACCGAGCTTGTACAGCCGTTTGCGGAGCCACTGACCTAGCCGCCGAAACTCTTCGACTTGAGAAGAGCTAAGTGGGGTTTCCTGGAGCTCACCACCAGAGGCTTTCTGTGCCAATAAGTGTTGATGTTCTATTGTGTGGTAGCGGGCAAAACCTCGTATAGCGTAAATAATGGTCCAAACGATTGGAAACACGCGGCAGGCAGAAATGAATCCTTGAAGATGCTGAATGTGCCAGAAAATGCGCCACCAGGA
>JACQVM010000076.1 GCA_016209785.1 Candidatus Melainabacteria bacterium
AGAGTGCCACCAGGCAAAAGCTACCTACAAATTGGACTTCATCGTTTGCACCAAACATTGTCTCAGGCATTACAATTTCAGGATTTACTTAGTTTTTTATCCTCATTGTTTTTCCTAAGCTGTGGCTCGTCCACAGTTATAGTCCTGGCTGCTGTTTATGCTAGTGAAGTCATGAGTTTTAAAACTAGTGACACCATTATCCTCATGCTGACAGTAAACATTTCTGCTTTATTTGGTGCACTGGCCTTTGGGCATATCCAAGACAAGGTTGGCTCGGTGCGCACCATGGCCGTAACACTTTTGCTGTGGATCATAGCAATCCTATTGGCATCATCCGTGGAAGCTCACACTGGTTTTTGGTTAGCAGCCAATTTAATGGGAGTCGCTATGGGAGCTTGCCAGTCTGCTGGTAGAGCACTTGTAGGGCAGTTTTCTCCAGCAGCTCGCTCAGGTGAATTCTTTGGACTATGGGGACTGGCATGCAAGCTTGCTGCCATTGTCGGACCGCTCACCTATGGCGGGTTAACTTACCTAAATGGCGGCAATCATCGTCAATCACTTTTATTTACGGCTGTGTTTTTTCTTGTCAGTCTCGTGTTACTTGTCAGGGTCAACGAACACCGAGGAAGACTTGCAGCCCAAGGAGCCATATCAAGGGCAACAGGCTTTAGTGAATCTTGATCTTAGCGCGCCGTCGATACTCTTCCATTTTGTCCCACTCAAGCACTTCAGGGGTCGATTTCACCAACTCATTCCAAGTAATGTGTGGGCGACCCGTGTTTACTTCGACCATTGTAATGCAATCATCGACCGGACAAACTTTTGAGCACAAATCACAGCCAGCACAGTCTTCTTCACGCACCACTGGCCACAATCGCTCATTAGCTACACCTGTCAGCTTTAAGTCCTTCAGGTCAATACATTGATGAGCTGAGTCATTGCACGCTATATAGCATAGATTACATTGTATGCACTTTTGGTGATCAACTCGCGCTACTGTCTGAAATCCAAGATCAAAATCACCAAAAGAGGATATTCTCCGAACGGACTTCCCAACAAGTTCATGAATCGACTTAAAGCCTTTGTCGTCCATCCAATTTGAAAGTCCATCAATCATATCTTCAACAATGCGAAAGCCCCAGTGCATAACGGCTGTGCATACTTGAACTGATGTTGAGCCAAGCAAAATAAACTCAAGGGCATCTTGCCAGGTTTCAATGCCACCAATGCCTGATATAGGAACCCCACTTCTTTGAATTTCAGGATTAGAAGCTACGCTGCTGACTAAATGCAGTGCAATTGGTTTTACAGCCGGCCCTGCATAGCCACCATGTCCACCTTTACCTCCAATGTTGGGACTGATTTCAAAAGTGTCTAGATCAACACCCATGACGCTGTTGATGGTATTAATAAGCGAGAGCGCTGAAGCCCCACCGGCAACCGCAGCACGTGCTGGCTGAACAATATCTGTTACATTAGGTGTTAGCTTGACTATAACTGGCTTGGTGGCAGAGGCCATCACCCATTCAGTAACCATTTGGGTATATTCAGGCACTTGTCCCATGGCTGAACCCATGCCCCGTTCAGACATACCATGGGGGCAACCAAAATTAAGTTCAAGTCCATCAGCCCCAGTGTCCTCAACTTGCCTTACAATTTGCTGCCAGGCATCTTTGGTCGACTCCACCATAACCGAGACAATGACAGCATGATTGGGGAAATTGCGCTTGGTCTCCCTAATTTCTTTCAGGTTAACTTCAAGTGACCTGTCGCTGATTAGCTCCACATTGTTAAGCCCAATCACCTTCGAACCCCGGTAATCCATTGTGCCATAACGATTACACACATTGAGCACTGGGGCACCTACTGTTTTCCACACAGCACCACCCCAACCTTGCTCAAAAGCCTTTTGAACTTGATAAGCTGAGTTAGTTGGTGGCGCAGATGCTAGCCAAAAGGGATTGGGTGACTTAATGCCACAAAAGTTAATCTCTAAATTAGCCATGCTTATGTAACCCCCTAGCTGCTGGCAAGACAGGTGCCCGCCCAGCCGTACCTAAAACAAATTGTTGAAAAATGGCCTTAGCCGCTAGCTTTCCATCTTGCACAGCCATCACCGTAGATGCTTCACCCTTGCTGCGGATACAATCACCGCCGGCAAAAATCTTAGGGTTTGCAGTACGTTTTGTCACATCATCCACTTCAATATAACCCTTGCTTGTGGCGCTAACTCCAAACTTAGCTAACTCGTCAAGCATATGAACATGTTTTTCTTGCCCAATAGCCTTTATAACCATGTCACAAGGCAAAAGAAACTCTGAGCCAGCAATTGGCACAGGGCTACGTCGACCTGACGCATCAGGTAGTCCAAGATCCATACGCATACACTTAAGACCTGCCACTGAACCTTCCCCAAATACCTCTATTGGCTGGGTCAGAAACATAAAGCTTACCCCTTCTCTCAGGGCAAATTCATACTCAAAGTGATAGCATGGCATCTCAGCTTCTGAGCGACGATAAATCATCATCACTCTTTCCGCTCCTAAACGCCGAACAATTGTGGCACAATCTATTGCAGTGTTGCCTGCACCAACAACTGCTACACGTCTACCAAATTTTATCTCCCTTAGTGGGCTGGTCTTGGTCTGGCTAATAAAGTCCAGTCCATCTACAACACCATGGAGATCCTCACCTGGTATACCCATCTGCGGTACTGCCCCCAAGCCTATAGCTACAAAAAGAGCGTCATAGTTGGAAAGCAAATCAGCAACTGTAATATCCGTTCCTACACTTACACCAGTTTTAATTGTGGCACCCAGCTCTTCAATCGCCTTAACTTCAGACAAACTTACTTCTACCGGCTCACGAAATACCACAATTCCATATGTGTCTAAGCCACCAGCCAACTTGCTTTTTTCAAAACAGGTGACACTAAAGCCTAATTTGCTTAATTCGCCAGCGCAAGAAAGACCCGCGGGTCCTGCCCCAATGATTGCAATCTTAAAACCATTTGGCTCCCCCTGACTAAAAAAGGTCATATTGTGCTGTCTGGCATGGTCTGTAGCGTAGCGCTGCAGGCGACCAATCATAATTGGTTTATGATCCACACCCAAGACGCAGGACCCCTCGCACAACTCCTCCACTGGGCAAACACGAGCACAAGTAGCACCCAGCAGGTTGGACTCAAGAATAGCCCGGGCAGACCCTTTAACATTGCCTGTAGCAATCTTTTTGATAAAGGTAGGTATATCGATGTGCGTAGGACATGCCACCATACATGGTGCATCATAACAATACAAACAACGATTGGCTTCCAGGCATGCCTCTCGCTCGCTAAGCGGTGGATAGTACTCCTTAAATCTTTCCTCAAGCGTAAGTTCCCATGCTTTGTATTTAACTGGCTTATAGTGCTCAACCATTTAGGCACACCTTACTTATAATTGAACCAACATATCGTATGTCTCAGGCCTGCGGTCACGGAAGAATTGCCAAGTATGGCGTACTTCCTTTATTTCATCCAAGTCAAGATCGCAAACCAGCAATTCATCCTTATCACGGCTAGCTTGAGCAATTATCTTGCCCCGTGGATCACAAAAATAACTAGAGCCATAAAACTCACCAATATTCCAGGGAGACTCTACACCCACCCGATTAATTGCCCCAACGAAATAGCCGTTAGCACAAGCATGGGCTGGCTGCTCGAGCCGCCAGAGGTACTCGGACAAACCGGCAACCGTCGCCGAGGGGTTAAAGACAATTTCTGCTCCATTAAGCCCAAGAGCACGAGCACCCTCAGGAAAGTGCCGGTCGTAGCAAATGTACACACCAATCTTGGCATATCTTGTGTTAAAGACTGGATATCCTAAATTTCCTGGACGAAAATAAAACTTCTCCCAAAAGCCTGGACTGACTTGGGGAATATGGCTTTTACGATACTTACCTAAATAAGTCCCATCAGCATCTATAACAGCAGCCGCGTTGTAATAAACTCCTGTCTGCTCCTTCTCATATATTGGCACAATAAGCACCATGTTATATTGCCTGGCGACATCCTTCAGCTTACTGACGGTCGGGCCATTAGGGATTTCTTCTGCAGACTCATACCAACAAGTGTTCTGCTCTGCACAGAAATAAGGACCATTGAAGATTTCTTGAAAGCAAAGTATTTGAACACCTTTGTCGGCAGCCTGGCGAGTAAACTGAAGGTGTTTATCAAGCATTGCTTGCTTAATTTTCCCAATAAGAGACTTATCGGACAGACTGACCGGTGGGGAAATCTCGTTGGCTGATTGGACTAATCCACAACGAACTAAGTTTGGCATTTGCTCCTTATCTCCTCTTGAGTTACATTACCGCACCAACCTTGCTCACAACCTCAAGTGCCTTACGCATCACCTTAAGACAGGTGTTCACGTTCTCTTTACTGATACACATTGGCGGCTTAATGCGAATTACACTTCCCCAGAGACCACCCTTACCGAGAATAACACCATTGTCCTTAACTAACTCGACAATTCGAGCCGTCTCCTTAGGCAGTGGCGTTCTTGCCTTGTCGGTTGCCGCAATTTCAACTCCAACCATCAGTCCCTTGCCACGCACATCTGCCACAATGGAAAATGACTTTTGCAAGTCCTTGAGTCCTTCCATAAGAAGCTCGCCAACTACGCCTGCATTTTCCATGAGCTTCTCTTCTTCTATGGTCTCAATAACAGCCAATGCCGTTGCAGTAGAAACCGGGTTGCCACCAAAAGTGTTAATGATCTGCTTCTGGCTTGCCTGGGCAATTTCAGGCGTGGTTATGTAGGCACCTATTGGTAGACCGTTACCTAAACCTTTAGCCATAGTCATAAAATCAGGCACCACATCCCAATTGCTGATGCCAAACATATGCTTGCCAGTTCTACCAAATCCTGTCTGCACCTCATCAGCAATAAACAACGCCCCATACTGGCTGAGTATCTTTCTTATCTCTTGAAAGTAGCCGTCAGGGGGGGTAATGGTACCGCCAACTCCTTGAATTGGCTCGGCGATCATGACTGCTGGTTGTCCGTTGGTTTGAGTCTGAATAACTCGTTCTACATCTTGAGCACACTCTAAGTCACAGCTGGAAGGGTCTTTCTTAAAAGGACAACGGAAACAATAAGCATTTTCTGCAAAGACAACTCCAGAGGCCGGTGCTACATCCGGACGCCAATTTCGATTGCCCGTCAAGCTTGAGGCAAGATGTGAGAATCCATGATAGGAATGTTTTAGTGCTACAACCTCAGTCCGACCAGATGCAAGCTTGGCTAATAGAATTGCTCCTTCATTGGCTTCGGTGCCCGAATTTGTTACATAGCTAACCGAAAGATTGCCCGGCGTAATTTGAGAGAGCTTCTCGGCCAAGTCAACCATGGGTTGGGTCATAAAAATGGTTGAGGTATGCTGAAGTTCTTGGAGCTGTTCAATAGTGCGCTGAGTAACCTTCGGGTGGCAATGTCCT